>NZ_JBAURI010000851.1:0-6937 GCF_049581145.1 Bradyrhizobium sp. | reverse complement strand
TCTCTGGCCGTGCTAGAGCAGGCGCCATTCCAGACATCGGATGAGGACCCCCGTGACGATAGTAGAGCAGGGCAGTGGAGCGCCGCAGGCGGCGCCCGATCTGATCAAGGAAACCACCACCCAGACCTTCGTGAAGGATGTCATCGAGGAATCGCGGCGACAGCCGGTCCTGATCGACTTCTGGGCGCCGTGGTGCGGGCCATGCCGCCAGCTCACGCCGATCCTGGAAAAGGCGGTGCGCGCCGCCAAGGGCAAGGTGAAGCTCGTCAAGATGAACATCGACGAGCATCCGGCGATCCCGGGCCAGATGGGCATCCAGTCGATCCCGGCGGTGATCGCCTTTGTCGGCGGCCAACCCGCCGACGGCTTCATGGGCGCGGTTCCGGAAAGCCAGGTCAACGCCTTCATCGACAAGCTCACCAAGGGCATGCCGGCGGCGGGCGAGCCTAACGTCGCCGACATCCTGAAAGAGGCCGAGACCGTGTTCGCGGAAGGCGATCCGGCTGCGGCGGCGGAGATCTATGCCGAGGTACTGGCGCTCGATGCCGCCAATATCGCCGCACTCGCCGGACTCGCGAAATCCTATGTCGCAACCGACGCGATCGAGCAGGCCAAGCAGACGCTTGCCATGGTGCCGGAGTCCAAGCGCCACGACCCCGCCGTCAAGGCCGTGCAGGCGGCGATCGATCTCGCCGAACAGGCTCAGTCGGTCGGCCCGGTCGGCGAACTCGAACAGAAAGTCGCCGCGAACCCGCTCGATCATCAGGCCAGGTTCGACCTGGCGACGGCGCTCAATGCAGCGGGCAAGCGCGGTGAAGCCACCGCGCAGCTGCTCGAGATCGTCAAGCGCGACCGCAAATGGAACGAGGACGCGGCCCGCAAGCAGCTGGTACAGCTTTTCGAGGCTTGGGGCGGCGCCGACGAGGCGACGATCGACGGCCGCAAGCGATTGTCGACGATACTTTTCTCCTAGCCAGCTCGCCTGCCTTGCGGGCCAACTTTCGGGACTGCGCATGCCGATCAACGCTGAATATCGCGGGCCGGCCGATCTTCCCGAGGTGATCCCGGTGTTTCCGCTGGCCGGCGCGCTGTTGCTGCCGCGCGGCCAGATGCCGCTCAACATCTTCGAGCAGCGCTATCTGGCGATGGTCGACGACAGCTTTCGCGACGGCCATCGGCTGATCGGCATGATCCAGCCCGATGTGACCCACTCGCACAGCGAGGAGCACCCGGTGCTGTTCCGGGTCGGCTGCGTCGGCCGCATCACCCAGCTCGCCGAATCCGGCGATGGCCGCTACATCCTCGAGCTTACCGGCGTCGCCCGCTTCAAGGTGGTCGAGGAAATGACCGTGCTGACCGCGTACCGGCAATGCAAGGTGGACTATTTCCCCTTCCTCGACGATTTCACCGCACGCAAGGGCGAGGAAGCCGTCAACCGCGAGGGCCTGCTGGCAGTGCTGACGGATTTTCTCAAGGCCAACAATCTCAAGGTCGACTGGGAAGGCGTCGAGAGCGCGCCGAACGAGGCGCTGGTCAACGCGCTCGCCATGATGTCGCCCTATGGTCCCGCCGAGAAGCAGGCGCTGCTGGAGGCGCCGGACCTCAAGACCCGCGCCGAGATCCTGATCGCCGTCACCGAGATGGATCTCGCCAAGAAGCGCACCAGCGGCGATCCGCCGCTGCAGTAGCGAGCCCCGCGCCCGTCGCACGGCCGAAGCGACAGCTTTGCCGGCAACGCAGGCTCCCCGATGGGCCGGTCATCGAGCCCGGGTTTCGACGGTCAGACGCCTGCACCGTAGTCAAACGGATTTCGCTGCCAGACGCAGCGACAATCCTGTGTCCATGGCATGGAATTGGCATGACACTGGATCAGTGGAAGCCTAGCCTGCCTGGGGCTGACGGAAAATTGGGGGATCGGGGGTGTTTGACGCTGGCACGAGCCACATGGCTTTGCGGGGCAGCAGCGGCGGACGAGGGCTCGGCGCCGGCTTCGCGTCGAATGTTTCATTCGCACTGGTGCGCTGTCCGCGACGGATGGAAATGCTGCGCGTTTCGCAATCCGGCGCCACCATCGTCATGGAGCTGCATTGGCCATCCGGCGACGTTGGTGTCTTCCTGTGCTGCCGCATCGAACTGTGTCCAGGCGATCGGCAGTTGCGGCAGCGACGGCTCGCACACCAGGCTGCAAATCAACAAGCATCGACGTTGACAATCGTTGCGATGCTGTTGCTGCTTGCAACGTGCGGCTGGATCGTCGGTGGGACCGAGGGGTTACATCGGGCCGTCCTCGGGACCGCACCCCTTCCTGGGACCCCCGCCATTTCACGCGAGACCATGTATCGCTGGTTCGGCGCCCGCCCGCTCTCTCCTGTCGAACTGCCGCAATTGTTCGGCATCCTCGCGGGCGTCTGCCGCCGGGCCGGTTTGGCCCGATGGCCGGAGCTCTATTGCCTGGCACGGCCGGGCGACATGAACGCATACGCGCTCGGCGGTCCAGCAGGCAGCGCCATCGTATTCACCGAGGGCTTGCTGAGCGCCATGACCCGCGACGAGATCGCGGGCATCCTGGCCCACGAAGTGGCGCACATCCGCAACAACGACAGCTGGACGATGAGCTGGGCTGCTGCATTGCGTCGGGCGATCGGCTGGACGTCGCTGGCGGGTCTCGCATTGCTTCGGGCAGGACATCATCACGGCGGCATGGCCAGTAACGGCAGCTTGCTGACTGCGCTCCTGAGTGCGGCTCCGGCTCTTGGCCAGTTGCTCGACCTGGCGCTCTCGCGCATTCGCGAGCTGGATGCGGATGCGACAGCGCTCGAACTGACCGGAGACTCTCACGCGTTGATCGCCGCGCTGTCCAAGCTGGAACGCCACCATGCGGATTTTTCGGCGACATCGGTCTCTGCACTCCAAGGTGATTTGATGCGGCTGCTTCGCAGCCATCCGGCAACTTCGGAGCGCGTCGGCAGATTACTCAGCCTTGCTTACTGATACTGAAGTCGAGTTGCAGGAACGGATTCGATGCTGTTCGCGCAAATCAGTCTGAGTTCGAGTCCGAGAAACGTCATCACGAACAAATAAAAGATCGTCACGAAAATATCGTTTGGCTCCGCGCAACCATCGCGGTAGCGGTGCGTTGTCGCCACTCATTCCTCACATCGCACGCCCAGGGATCAGCAATCAGGCAAGGCCCGAAACATCCGACAGGATGAAGGTGGTTTCGTCGGTGAAAAGGCAAGAGGTCTGACCCATCGGCCGGCCTCATCCGAGCAGTCTCTGCATCGTGCGTATCGCGGAAGGATGACGTTGGTAGCGGAAGCATGACGGCGTAACGGAACATTGTCGTTGTCGATATTACATCGAGACGGATTTGAAGCGGCCGGGTTTTTCATAGCTTTGTAGGTTTTGGGCTGAGGGCACCAACCATCGCAAGGAGAACAAGCGATGACCTACTACGACACCCTGCAACAGAATCTCGCGCACAACTCGCAGTTTGGTCCACAGCAATGGGGAGGATTCGGTTCGCAAACCGCGCAACCCTTTGGGGGGTCGCCGAACCTGCCGGGGATGCAAACCGCCGGCGGCCTCGGACTCGGACAAGCGGCCTATGGCCAGCAATACGGCCAGTATGGTGGTGGTCAGTCTTCAAGCGGCCCTTCGGGATACGGCTGGGGCGCGCAGAACGGCCCACAACAGCAGAACGGTCCACAACAATGGGGTGGTTCACAGCAGCGTCAGCTTTCGCCGCAGGATGTGAGCGAGGTGGTGCGCCAGTTGGCACCGGCGCTGCCTCATATCCTGGCGCAGGCGCAGCCCCCGCAGGGGGCGATGGGCTACGCCGCTTATGGCCAAGGACAGCGACAGCTCAGCCAGCAGGACGTCAATGAAGTGGTAAGACAGATCCTGCCCATCGTGCCCCAGATCGTCGGAATGCTGCAGGGACAGCAGCAACCTCAATACGCGGCGATGCAGGGCGGTTTTGGCCAAGGAGGTTTTGGCCAGGCAGGTTCCGGCCAGGGAGGTGTCGGCCTCGGTCAATTCGGAGCCGGCTTCCCCGCACAGAATTTCGGTGCGCAGTTCGGCGCGCCGCAATTCCAGTCGGCGTTCGGCGGTCAGTCGGGCTTTGGTCAGCAACATCAGCAACAACAACGGCAACTGACACAACAGGATGTGGCTGACATCACCCGGCAGCTGATCGGCGTGATCCCCCAGGTCATCGCCAACCTTCAAGGCTTCAACCAGCAGCGGATGAACTGACCGCCGCGACGCGGCCAGTCAAACCGGCAGTCTGCGACCGCCGTCCACGCGCGGCGGTCGCGGTGCCGTCATCAACGCATCGCCACGAAGGAGAATGCCATGTCGGATTTCAATCCGTCTGCCGCATCGCAGCCGCGGCCGTCAGACGTACAACAGCTCGTCGGGCTGCTCGGCAACCTGATGCCGCTGCTGCTGCGCTTCCAGTTGCAAGCCGAGGACCAGTCGCCGCAAACGTCGCCGGGCAACATCGTTCCGAACCCGGCGCTCGATCGCCAGGCGGCGGAAAACCTGATCGGGGACATGATCGCAGAATCCCTGCGCTCGCTTTCCGGCTATCTCGAAACCAATGCCGGCTTGCATGCTGGCCTCGAAGGCAGCGTCGCCGTCGTCACGCAGGCCGCCCACAGATTCGCCGCGCGCGATTATGCCGAGGCCTTCAACCTGATCTGGCTTGCATACCGCGGCATTGAAACGATCCGGGCTGCCGATCCCCGCGTTCCGCCGCTGCGTCACACCGGGATCGAGCAGCCTCAATCGTCAGTCCACTGAAACGGGAGGCAACGCCATGGTAGCAAGCCAAGATGAAACGCGCTCCACCCAAGGCAGTACCCAAGGCAGCGACCGGCGCAAGCCCGCGCGCGATGCACGCAGCGGCCCGGGCGGCGACCGGCCTAAAGTCGCGCGCCCTACGCATTACATGGTTGCGCCGGCGGCGCCGGGCGTGACCGGCCAGGAACTGACGGATCGGCTCAGCCGGTTCAGCGACACCGAGGTCCTGCAATGCTATCCGCAGCGCGACACCACGGCACCGCCGATCGCAGTCGTGCGCATGTCCGACGCGAGCGCAGCCGCCCTGCGCCGGTCCGCAGCCGGTACACTGGTTGTCGAGCCGGACGGCCATCTCCGCGCCGCGTCGCTCGCGGCAATCTCACCGTCGTTTCCCGCAACCGCCATTATGGCGGCGCTGGGGCCGGGCTTCACAGCGACGATCCGGATCGTGGGCGACTCCGGCACGCCGGTGGAGCAGGCCGAGGTGAGGCTATTCGGCGAGCAGGCCGCGGCCGTGGGCTTGACGGGCAGCGACGGCAGGGTCGAGTTGTCGCTCCATGGTGAGTTGCCGGAAACCGTGACCGAGATGTTCATCAGGCCCCGCTCCGGTCATTGGGGGCTGTGGCAGCGGCGCCCGGATCTCGCGGCCAACGCGGTCAACAGCTTCACGCTGAAGTCCTTGTCCCTGCCTGATGTCGTGGATTGGGGCGGCGCCGCGATGCGATTCGATCGGCTGCCAAGCCAGTGTCGGGGAGCCGGGATCAAGATCGCTCTCATCGACAGCGGCGCCGCAACCAGCCACAGGCAATTGAGCGGGATCGATCACGGCGTCGATATCAGAGGACCCGGCGGACGATCCTGGTCGAGCGACGCGATGGGCCACGGCACGCCGTGCGCGGGGCTCATCGGCGCTTTGCAGGAGACGGCTCACAGCATCCGCGGCTACGCGCCAGACAGCGAGTTGCACGTCTGCAAGCTTCCTGCGGACGCGCGCTGCAGCGACCTGATCGCGGCGCTCGATTATTGCCTGCTCAACGGCGTCGACGTGGCCTGCCTCGGCTTCGGTTGCGAACGCGGTTCGGCGCTGGTCGAGCAGCGTATCGCCGTGGCGAAGCAACTGGGCGTGAGCCTGATCGCCGCCGCGGGCAATTCCGCAGGCGCGGTGCTGTTTCCCGCCTGCTCCCCGCATGTCATGGCGGTTGGCGCCGTCGGACAAGCCGGAAGCCATCCGGAGGACAGCCCGGAGGCCGCATTGGCCGCGTCGGCGACGGCGCTTGGCGGCGGGCTTTTCGTGCCGCTGTTCTCATCGCGCGGGCCGGAACTCGACCTGTGCGCGCCCGGCGTTGCGGTGATCGCCTGTCAAGCGGCGGACGGCTACGCGGTTTACGACGGCACCTCGCTGGCGGCCGCCCACGTGGCAGCGCTCGCAGCCTTGATCCTGGCCGAGCACGGCGATTTCAAGGGCAGCTTCGCGAGGCGTGATGTTCAACGAGTCGAGCGGCTGTTCCAAATTCTCAAGGATACCGCACACAGGGTCGGCCATCCCTGGCTGACCGGTGCCGGGCTGCCGGATGCAGCGCTCGCGCTCGGAGTATGGTCGGAGCCGCGGCCGCTTGTCATGCCGCTCAATGCCGGATTGCGCGAGATGCGCAGCGCCATCGGGCAGATGAACCGGGTGCGTTTCGACGCGGGCGAAGCGTTGGCCTTCGAGCCGTTGCGCGGACCGGCCCAGGTGACGCGCCTGCCGCTGAATCCGGCGCATTTGACCTCGCAAGCCACGGGCAACGCAAAGGCGAGCGTCGAGCAGCTCAAGGCGGCGATGATGCTGGCGGGCCTGGCGGAGGAACGCCGGTAGTTCCCTGCTCTGCCGCCTGGAGAAAGTCCGCAGCAGTGGCGACCGGCCGGCACAGCCGCTTTGCGATCGGCTCACCCGGCTGTCGCGCCCGACCGGAAGCGACGCGCAGGCAAGACAGGTCCGGATGCCGCAATTGTCGCCGAGGCCGTTGCGCTCGTCGCCGAGCTCGAGCTGCGCATGACGGCGGCATCGCGTCGATCAATAGCCCGCGACCGCAAGCGCCACCACCGCGCCGAGCGCGATCCAGCCGAAATGCCGGCCCTGCATCGCCCAGGC
>NZ_JBAURI010000850.1:0-2241 GCF_049581145.1 Bradyrhizobium sp. | reverse complement strand
GAAGAACTCGGTGCCGCCCGCGCTTCCGCAGAGTGCGCGCCGAGCCCGGCAACGCAAGCAGCGGCTGCTGGCGCCGTTCAAGCTGATCGCGCGCGCGCCGCGGGCAACCGTCCACCCACGCCGGGCTCTCAGCAGCTTCTGGCGGGGCACGCGCGGACCGCGAACGCGGGTCCTGCTCGCGCTCGGTCGTGCGGTTCCCGAGCGCGATCGCGAGGAGTTCTTCCTCGGCCTGCATCGCGAGGCGGAGAAGCGCTACGTCCCGACAAAGTATCGCGGCGAGATCCTCGTCTTCTACGGCGACGGGCTTTACGAAGAGCCGACCCTCGGCTGGGACTCACTCGGCACGGTCACCAGCTACGCTGCGCCCGGCGGGCACGCGCACAACCGCCAGTTGATGCACGAGCCGGCCGTCAGCTTCGTGGCCAAGCGCCTGCACGACTATCTACGCGGCAATGCATGACGGAGTGGATTGCGGCGGCACGCCCCCATCAGATTGACCGAGACCTTTCCGTACTGCCTTAAACGGTCCACCACCCGGTGCCATCGCAGTAAAGCCGGAGCACCGGCTTGCCTGCGGCTTCGATTTTAACCGATTCGTTTTTGCCGTCGATGTGCTGCGTGCCTTCCGGCGTGACGGTGATCGGTTTGGTGGTCGTTTCCCCGAGGATGTCCTTGATCGTCATGAACATGTTGGTCCAGGCGCTGGCGGCCGGCAACGTGATCGTGCGTAGCGTGCCCGACATTTTGCAGAGGAAGAGGCCGGGGTCCGTGGCTGATGGTTTGTAGCTTTCGGTCAGTTCCTTGTGGTTCGGGCCGAACCGCTGGATTTCCTGATGGCCGTCACGCCACAGCACGTTTACGTCAGCACCGCCAAGCTGCACCTGGTTGATAGGAATGCCGCTGCCGCCGCTGGCGCTGTTGACTTCGCCGTAGTTGAGGCTATCGCCGCTGCCAGGGTCGTGGTTTCTGTGGAGCACCTGATAGTTGATGCTCGATACCGATTCGCCCTGCGCGTCGACCGGCGACGGTTCTATGCCGCCTGAGATTGGCTGGATCTGGTCGATGATGATCTCCGCCGGCGGTTTCCCGGCCGTCACAGCACCCTTCCAGACGCACGCAATCACGCTGCGACTGGCCGCCGCCTTGCCGCTCGCAGCGCCGATGCCGATACGCGTCGTGCGCTCTGATTCCGTGAAGCGCACCAACTCCGAACATGAGCTGTAGTAATTGTCGATCGAGATGGACCGGACGCCGCGTGTGATCGCGCCGATGCTCAGGTTCTCCCAGTGACAGGCGCGGATGTCCACCGCGTACGTGTTTTCCGAGAAGGAGCAGGCGAAGCCGTGGGCGACGACCATTTCGCCGGACGCGTGCGCGTATAGCAGTGGCTGCGCGAGCGTAATCGTGGCGCCTGAGACTTCTTTGATCCTTGCAACCTCCAGCACTTTGCCCGATCCGATCAGGATCGGGTATCCAGCCACGAGGCTGCCGTGAACGATGGTGCCGACGGTGAGGGTCGATTCGCCCGCTTTCGCTTCCGCTGTGAGCGTGCCCTCGTCGTAGCCCGCTTCGGACTCCGGGTGTAGCGCTACGCACTTGAATTGGTCGAGGACGATCGAGTTCCAGTTGCCTTCGGTGAGGCGGGAGATTAGGCCTGCGGAGCCGTTGACCTGGATGTTCTCGAAGCGGTTGGTGTCGTCCTGCTCGCTCGGTTCCGTCGTGTCGCTTTGCACGAACGCGGTCCCGTAGCGGTTGGGGCGCAGAGCACAGTTGCGGACCGTCAGCTGGTAGCTGCTGTCGAGGTTGAAGAGGATGCCGAGGTATTCCCCCGTGCCGAGCACGTGGCCGCCGTTGACGCCCTCGATGACCATGTTGCGGATGCGCTTGAGGTCGATCAGGGCCTTCCCGTTTTCGAGGTCGCCTTCGTTTTCGAGCTTGAAGTCTCGGAGGTAGCCGGAATCTGTCGTGCCGTACTTGCCGTTGACGGTCAGGATTGGTTTGCCTTTGCTCACTACTTTCGTCACGTCACCCGCGCCTCGGACCTTGGCGGTCTTTTCCGCGGGCCCTTCGGCCCCTTCGAAGTTCCAGGTACCCGGCGGGATGTAGATCGGCCGCCCATCCGCCAGGGCTTCTTCGAGCTTGGTCGCTTCGTGCGCGCCTTCGCCGCCCGAGCCGCCGAAATCGCGCTTGAGGTCGATCTCGTCTTTCCACAGGCCGCCGCCTGTCCAGACGAAGCCGTTC
>NZ_JBAURI010000849.1:0-12083 GCF_049581145.1 Bradyrhizobium sp. | reverse complement strand
ATCCAGGCCAACCGTCAGACCTACATGATTCCGATCGACGCGCAGATCTGGACGGAGTCCGATGTACGCAAGGACGGCCTCAGCCTGGAGACCGTGTTGGGCGAAATCAACAACCGCGGCGCCGGGGTGAAGATCGCCCTGATCGATGCTTCCCGCCGCAATCCGTTCGAACGCCGGTTCCGCAGCTTCTCGGCCGGGCTGTCGCCGGTGATCGCGCCGAACGGTACGTTGGTGATGTATTCGGCGGCGCTGTCATCGGTGATATCAGACAATGGCGGCGATCACAGCCTGTTCGTGCAGGAGCTGCTGAAGGAGATCCGCGTTCCCGACCTGATGGCCGAGGAGACGCTCAATCGCACCCGCGTCGGGGTCACGCGCGCCTCGCGCGGCGAACAGGTGCCGTGGATTTCGTCCTCGCTCGCCGAGGACTTCTCCTTCATTCCGGGCGCGGGAGGCGGCCGTCCGCCGACCGCGATAGCGTCGCTGCCAGCCCCTCCTCCACCCCCGCCGCCAGCGATCACGCCGTCCTCCACGCCAACGCCGCTGGCCAGCATATTGCCGCCGCCTCCGCCGCCACCCCCGGTGGAGGTGCCGGTGAACCCACCGCCGGAGCAGCCAGACGTGAAGCTTGCGCTCGCCGACGATCCCACGATCAAGAGCCTGACCGACAAACTGGCAAGCAATCCCGACGACGCCAACGCGCTGTACCGGCGCGGACAGGTCTATGCCACCAAGGGGGCGTATAGCCTGGCGATCAAGGATTTCGACGACACCATCAGGCTGAACCCCAAGGACGTCGAGGCGCTCAACAACCGTTGCTGGACGCGGGCCGTCGTCGGCGACCTGCAGTCGGCCCTGAAGGATTGCAACGAAGCGCTTCGGCTCCGGCCGAACTTCGTCGATGCGCTCGACAGCCGGGGCCTCGTGAACCTGAAGGCCGGGATGACGAAGAACGCCATGACCGATTTTGACGCGGCGCTCAAGATCAACCCACGGCTGACCTCATCGCTTTACGGGCGCGGTCTTGCCAAGCAACGGAATGGCTCGATTTCCGAAGGCCAATTGGATATAGCCAATGCCAAGGCCATGGATCCGAATATCATTCAGGAATTCGAGAGTTACGGGGTCCGTTGAGAATTTTTTGGAGGGAAGGGCGGACGCCTTCGAACCCGTGGGCAGGCGCTGGAGACAGAGATATTCAGGGACGGATGAATAAAAAGACTTGCGCATTAAGGTCTTGCGGCCGCGCCGTATTTTAACGCGGCCTGGTGGGCGTTCATTTGAAGTCGCGCGGGCTGCGCGCAGGAGGGACTGGCAATGACTATTTCCGGAAAGAGCATTCTCACCGCGATCCTGTCGATCGCGACCATTGGGGCCGGACTTTTTTCATGGGCGGGAGCGGCACAGGCGGGCGATACCAACGTCACCGAAGATCAGATCGTGCGCGCGCTCGCGTCGCCGAAGAAGCCGCTGACCAGGGGCCTGTCGATCGGGCCGCAGGAAGCGGCCGATCCGGTGGCAGCCGCGGCAGAGACCAAGGTCATCACCTCCGTCCGCGGCCGGACCACCCGCTCGCTGTCCAGTACCGAACGCGAGGAAATCGCGACCATCGCCCAGAACAAGCCGAACATCGATCTCGAAATCACCTTCGAATACAATTCCGCGGACATCAGCCAGAAATCGCTGCCGTCGGTTCAGGCGCTCGGCCGCGCGCTGACCAACGCTGAGCTGAAAGGCTCGACCTTCATCGTTGCCGGTCACACCGACGCCGCCGGCGGCGACGGCTACAATCAGGAGCTGTCCGAGCGGCGCGCCGACTCGATCAAGCGCTACCTGATGGACAATTACCACATCGCTGCGGCCGACCTCGTGACCGTCGGATACGGCAAGAGCAAGCTGAAGGACCCAAGCCAGCCTTTGGCGGAAGTCAATCGCCGGGTGCAGGTCGTGAACATGGAAAACAAGACCACAGCGTCGAAGTAACCGGTCAAGCAAGCGCGTGCTGCGGTTCACGGTTCGACGGAGAGTTCCAGGGAGAAATGCGTCGCGCGGTTACCGCGGGACGCACGTTTGTGTTTGGCCAGGGTGCGCCGCAACCGCCGCATCGCGGCCACCCCCGACGATCCAGTGAGTTGACCCGCCGATGCCGCTTTCCGAAAACCTCAAGCGCGTGCTCGGCGTGGTGTTCTTTGCGGTTCTCGCCGGGGGCTATTACTGGTACGAGCATCGCCCGGAGCCTGAGGAAAAGGACACGCCGGTCCAGGCGCTCGTCGTCGTCACGAAATCCATCAACGCCTGCTTCTCCGATCTGGTTCGCGTCACCGGACATATCGTGCCGCGCCGTGAGGCGGTGGCCGGCGTTGACCAGGAAGGCTCCAAGGTTACCGACCTGTTCGTGCACGAAGGCGACACGGTCACCGACAATCAGGAGCTGGCACGGCTGACCGCGCCGCCGCAGCAGCCCGGCGCGCCGCAGCAACAGGCCAGGACTGGCCCGGTGTCGCTGCGCGCGCCGGCCGCCGGCCTCGTCACCGAGGTCAGGACGATCGTCGGCGCCCCGGCCTCACCGCAGGCGGGTCCGATGTTCCGGATTGCCGTCAACAACGAGGTCGAGCTGGACGCCGAAGTGCCGAGCGTCCATCTGCCGAAACTCAATCCGGGTGTCACCGCGCGCATCTCGCGCGACAACGCGCCCGACCTGATCGGACGCGTCAGGCTGGTCTCGCCGGAGATCGATCGCTCCACGCAGCTCGGCCATGTGCGGATTTCGCTGACCAACAATCCCACGCTGAAGATCGGCATGTTCGCCCGCGCCGATATCGACGCCAAGCGCAGCTGCGGCGTCGCCATTCCGCAGACCGCCATCGATCATCTCACCGTGCAGGTGGTTAAGGGCAACACGGTCGAGACGCGCAAGGTCAGAATCGGGCTGGTGTCGGATAATTCCACTGAAATCCTTGAAGGTCTCGATGTCGGCGAAATCGTCGTGGCCGACGCCGGCAGCTCGCTGCACGACGGCGATCGGGTCACGACCATGTTCGCCGACGAACTCGATCGACGGGAGCGCTGATGGCACTCAATATCTCGGCATGGTCGATCCGGAACCCGCTTCCATCCGTCGTCTTCTCGATCATCCTTTTGATCCTGGGTTGGATCAGCTTCACCAAGCTGGCGGTAACCCGGCTGCCATCGGCCGACATCCCCGTGATCTCGGTGGCCGTCTCGCAATTCGGCGCCGCTCCGGCCGAATTGGAGTCACAGGTCACCAAGACCATCGAGGACGGCGTATCGGGCGTCGAGGGCGTTCGGCACATTTCATCGTCGATCACCGACGGGCTGTCACTGACCACGATCCAGTTCGCGCTCGAGACCAACACCGACCGCGCGCTCAACGACGTCAAAGACGCCGTCACCCGCGTGCGCTCCAACCTGCCGCAGAACGTCACCGAGCCGCTGATCCAGCGGGTCGACGTGATCGGCCTGCCGATCGTCACTTATGCCGCGATCTCGCCCGGCAAGACGCCCGAGCAATTGTCCTACTTCGTCGACGACGTGGTCAAGCGCGCGCTGCAGGGCGTGCGCGGCGTCGCCCAGGTCGAGCGCATCGGCGGTGTCGAGCGCGAGATCCTGGTCTCGCTCGATCCGGACCGGCTGCAGGCCGCAGGCCTGACCGCCGTCAATGTCAGCCAGAGCCTGCGCGGCACCAATGTCGATCTCGCCGGCGGCCGGGCCGAAATCGGCAAGAACGACCAGGCCATCCGCACGCTGGCCAGCGCCAAGACGCTGAACGATCTCGCCGGCACCATGATCCCGCTGTTCGGCGGCGGCGAGGTGCGGCTCGACGACCTGGGCACCGTCACCGACACCATTGCCGACCGCCGGACCTTCGCCCGCTTCAACGGAGAGCCGGTGGTGGCGCTTGGCATCAAGCGCTCCAAGGGCGCCAGCGACGTGGTGGTCGCTGCCGCGGTCCAGAAGCGCATCGACGCGCTGAAGGTCGCCTATCCCGACGTCGACCTGAAGCTGATCGACACCTCGGTGAAATTCACCAACGGCAATTACGAGGCCGCGATTTCGACCTTGTTCGAAGGCGCCATCCTCGCCGTCGTCATCGTCTTGTTGTTCCTGCGCGACATCCGCGCCACGCTGATCGCCGCGATCTCATTGCCGCTGTCGATCTTCCCGGCGTTCTGGGCAATGGACCTGCTGGGCTTCTCGCTGAACCTGGTCTCCTTTCTCGCGATCACGCTGTCGACGGGCATTCTGGTCGACGACGCCATCGTTGAGATCGAGAACATCGTCCGCCACATGCGGATGGGCAAATCGCCCTATCGCGCGGCGCTGGAGGCGGCCGACGAGATCGGGCTCGCCGTGATCGCGATCAGTCTCACCATCATCGCGATCTTCGCGCCCGCGAGCTTCATGTCGGGTATCGCCGGACAGTTCTTCAAGCAGTTCGGCATCACGGTTTCGGTGCAGGTGTTCTTCTCGCTGCTTGCGGCGCGCTTCGTCACACCGATGCTAGCGGCCTATTTCCTCAAGCATCACGCCCATGACGACCCGCCGCCCGGCCGCATCCTGAACACCTACCACAAGGTCGTCACCTGGTCGGTGAAGCATCACCTCATCACCGTGCTGATCGGGTTCGGCGTCTTCGCGGCCTCGATCTGGAGCATCACGCTGCTGCCGCAGGGCTTCCTGCCGGCGCAGGACACCGCGCGCTCGCTGCTGGCGATGGAGCTGCCGCCGGGGTCAGAGCTCTCCTACACCGAGAAGGTGACCGAGGACATCGTCGCACGCCTGCGCAAGCACCCCGAGGTCAGGAGTGTGTTCGTCGACGGCGGCCGGGTTCCGCCGGGGATACAGGAAGTGCGCCGCGCCGCGCTGATCATCAACTACTCGCCGAAGGGCAGCCGCAGCATCACCCAGCGTGAGCTTGAGCTCGAAATCTCCCGGGAGCTCGAAAACGTCCCCGACATCCGCTTCTGGTTCCTCGACGAGAACGGCCTGCGCGCGATCTCGCTGGTCGTCACCGGTATCGACAGCAACATCGTCAACAACGTCGCCGAGGAGCTGGCGACGCAGATGAAGCGGATTCCGATCATTTCCGACGTGATCTCGGAAACCGCGCTGGAACGGCCCGAGCTTCGCATCCTGCCGCGAGCCGACCTGGCGGCGCGGCTCGGCGTCTCCACCGAAAGCCTGTCGCAGACCGTCCGCGTCGCTACCATCGGCGACGTCGGCCCCGCGCTCGCCAAGTTCGACGCCGGCGACCGGCTGGTGCCGATCCGCGTCCAGCTCGAGGATTCCGCTCGCGCCGATCTGCGCACGCTGGACCAGCTCAGGGTGCCGCTTGGCGAGCACGGCGAGAAGGGCGGCGTGCCGCTTTCGGTGGTCGCCGACATCAAGCTCGATCAGGGCCCGACCAGCATCAATCGCTATGATCGCGAACGGCAGGCAACCGTGGCGGCCGACCTCGTCGGCTCCGCTGCGCTCGGTGACGCCACCAAGAAGATCAACGACCTGCCGGTCATGAAGAGCCTGCCGAAGGGCGTCAAGGTGAGCCCCTCGGGCGACGCCGAAAGCCTCAACGAATTGTCCGACGGCTTTGCCACCGCGATCACCGGCGGCCTGATGATGGTCTATGCGGTGCTGGTGTTGTTGTTCGGCACCTTCCTGCAGCCGATCACCATCCTGTTCTCGCTACCGCTCTCGATCGGCGGCGCGATCGTCGCCCTGCTGTTGACCGGCAAACAACTCACCACGCCGGTCTGGATCGGCATCCTGATGCTGATGGGCATCGTGACCAAGAACGCCATCATGCTGGTGGAATTCGCGATCGAATCGGTCCGAGCCGGCAGGCCACGCCACGAGGCCATCATCGACGCCGGCATGAAGCGCGCCCGTCCGATCGTCATGACGACCATCGCAATGGCGGCCGGCATGATGCCGAGCGCGCTGGCGGTCGGCGCCGGCGGCGAGTTCCGCTCGCCGATGGCGTTGGCTGTGATCGGCGGCCTGGTATTTTCTACCGTGCTGTCGCTGGTATTCGTGCCGGCGATGTTCATGATGATGGACGATGTCGGCTCGCTGTTCTGGCGTTTCGGCCGCAAGCTCGTGGTACCCTCCGACGACGCCGATCAGGATGCGACGGGCGATCATACCAAGCCGCCGGTCCATGCACCGCCGGCGCAAATGCCGCCCGCCGCAGCGGAATGAGAGGCGGAAACTAGCCACGCAACGCAGGATGGGCCGACCAGTCCTGATCCTCGATCAAGAGATAATCCGCCGGCGACAGTCCGCGGCCGTCGATCTGGTCGAGATGACGCCTGAGGTAGCTAGGGAAAATCGGATCCAGATCCGCCGAGATGGAATGCCGGCGGGTCTCGATCGCGACGCGGCTGGTGACGCCACTGCCGGCAAAGACATCCAGCACCGTCGATTCCGGAAAGGACAGCGCGCGCACGATGCGTTCGATCAATTGCTTCGGCTTCTGCGTCGGATGCCCGACGCGCTCCTTCGAATTGCCATTGAGCCGAGGAATCTTCCAGACATTGGTGGGATTGATGCCCTTGTCGAGATTGTCCGCGTTGAGCCGCTTGTCGCGCTTGTAGGTCGCGAGCGTGCGCGGATCGAGCTTGGTCCGCACCGCGTCGAGGTCGAAATAGTATTTCGGGGTCCTGGCGAACCAGGCGATCTCCTCATGCCGGTTGGCGAAGAAGCGTTGCGCGCCCATGCCATTCGGATAATTCCAGATGATCAGATTGGCGAGCAGCATCCGGCTGTGCTGCCGCATCCAGCCGAGCAGGCTGAGCAGGTCGCCGGAGCCCACCTCGCCTTGATACTGCAGGCCGCCGAAGATCACGAGATTGCCGGTCGGCCTCAGCACGCGCTCGGCCTCGCGCAGCCATTGGCCGGCCCAGTCGACATAGTGCGCGAGATCGTCCCAGGCGGCGACATTGATGTTGTAGGGTGGATCGCAGATCACGAGCTGGATCGAGGCCGAGGGGATGCGGCGCAGCGTCTCCAGGCAGTCGCCGACCGCGATGATGTGCGAGGTGGGCGCCGAACTCGGCGCGGCAATGGCGCGGGCGGAAGAATGGGACAATCCGTTCTTCCGCAACCGGTTCATGCCGATATGACCGGCGTTGCGGTGTGACCTGTTCGACATCTTGTCCGAAGCGAAGCGCCGCCGCACTCTATTGGTGGCGCCACCGCGGTCAACTGATCGGCGCAAGATAGCGGTGCACGACGCGGAAAGGGCTTGTTCCGCCGTGCGACCTTCTAATCCCATCGCGGGCGGACGCCCCGCGCCCCATTGGCGTCTTCCGCGATGCCGGGCTGGCTCGCGATGCCGGGCTGGCTCGGCGCCGGCCGGATCGACCTGTCGACCGACGGAGGCGGCACAATGAAGGCCACAAAGCGCTGGCTGGCGCCGGGCAGTCCCCACAGCGTCGATTGCACGGCGAATTCGGATCGGACGAACCGCGAGGCGCGCGCCGCGACATTTTCGGTCGAGTTCACGCAATCCTTGTCCTCGATATAGCACAGCGCCACGAAGCCATGCTCGAAGGTGGCTTCCGCCGGCAGCTCCAGGGTATGCGGATGGACCAGGCGCTCGTCGAAGATGGGATGGTCCGGGCTGTAGAAGGCCAGTGCGAACGCCAGGCCTTCGTCGCCGCCGGCCGCCGGAAGCGGCTCGTCGGACTGGGCATGCCACTGCCCAGTCAATTCGGTTGCGGCGAGCTGGTAGAAATTGCGTCCCTCGTGCAGCGGATAGTAGTTCCGATATAGCGCATGCGCCGGCGCCGCCACGAAGACCGCGAGCAAGGCCATCACGAAGGCCGCGGCCGCCACGTTGACCGAGTGGAAGCGCGGGATCGGAAAATTCATGCTGCAGACGATCAGGATGACGAACAGGAACAGCCCCTGCAGCGCCCAGAGCAGCGGCATGTCGGTGCCGAACACGATGGCGGTGAGCGCCGGAAATATGACGGTCCCGATGCTGATATATAGCAGCAGCAACAGGCCGGGCTGCATCGCGCGCGGATTGATCGCCCGGATCGTCGCGCGCCGCGCCTTGAGGCGGTCGCCCGCGATCGCGGCGCAGATCGCAGCCGGTACGGCGACCACCAGCGCGATACCCACCACGAACTGCAGCGCCTCCCAGAGCGAGGGGTCGAGCGCCTTGCCGGCGTGCCGGTCCAGGGCGTAGGCAAACGGCTTCGCGCCCGTCGTCGCCAGCCAGACCATGTGCGGCAGCAGCGCGGCAAAACCGGTGGCG
This sequence comes from Bradyrhizobium sp., assembly GCF_049581145.1. GTDB lineage: Bacteria > Pseudomonadota > Alphaproteobacteria > Rhizobiales > Xanthobacteraceae > Bradyrhizobium. The sequence goes on along the minus strand of NZ_JBAURI010000849.1, from coordinate 3,799 downwards.
GCGGAAACCCACGGCGTCCACGAGGCGAAATAGGTCCGGCGTTGCGGATGGCAGAGCGCGGCGACAGCGAAGCTGACGATCAGGAACACCGAATAATATTTGCCCAGCATCGCCAGTGCCGCGGTCGCGCCGGCGGCGACCGCCCAGCCGAAGGCCCCGCTTTCGAACGAGCGCAGGAAGCAGTAGGTGGCCAACGGCCAGGTCGGCAGCAGCACCGTGTTGGCATTGAATCGCTGGGCGTGAAACTGGTAGATCGGCAGCAGCATCAGCAGCAGCAGCACCAGCGCACGCTTGTCGCCCTTCACAAAATGCCGCGTGATCAGGTCGACCATCCACAGCGCGAAGGCCGAATTGACCATGGCCATCAGCGCGAACGACCAGTTGGTCAGCGGGAACACGGTCGTCCATGACCGTGCGACCCATCCCATCAGCGGCGGATGTTTTGAGTAGCCCCACGCGAAGCTGCGCCCCAGCGACCATGTTTCCAGCACGTCCTGATGCAGATCGCCGTCCGCATAGGCGATGCACAGGAACGCCACCCACACCGCGACGAAGCCGATCAGCAGCAGCGGAATCGTCCAGCCTGTCTCCACGCCGTCCAGCACCCGTTCAAACGGCTTGCGCCAACATTCGGACGAGCTTTCCGCGCGTCGCACCATGACCGGGTACGCAAGTGACACCATGGATACACAAACTCGCTGTTGGCGGCAGGCAGACGAGTCCCCTCCTGCGCCCGCATGGCGAGCGAGGTGACGGCGCGTCACAACTGCCGGACATCTTGTTCATGCACATTAAAAAACGTTCATGTCCCAAATCTCGAAAAACGATGTCGCAAATGGGAAGATTTTAGAAGCGTTCCAGCCCGATAAAAGGCGCCATCCCGATGGCGCAGAAAAGACGATTTCCCCGCTCGTTCCGCCCGTTACGCCTCCAGATTCTGCCCGTTCGATGCGCATCGGAGGGCGGCGAGCACGGCGGGCGCGACAATGCGCCGCGTCCTGGGCCCGCCCCTCGGCTACTCGTTGCGCGCGATTTCGGTCAGCCGCGCCATATTCTGCAGCAGAATGCGGCCGCGCTGCAGGTCCAGAACACCGTCCTTGCGCCATGCCTGCAGCTGACGGTTGACGCTTTCGCGCGCGGCGCCGACGAAGATCCCGAGCTGCTCCTGCGAGATATGGACTTCGGAGCCGAAATCCGCGCCCAGTGCGCACAGCCGCCGCGCCAACCGCACCGCCAACGGCTGCAGCATCGATTCTTCCATCCGCTCACTCTGCCAACGGATGCGCTGGCACAACAGCATGATGATCTTGATCGCGACCTTCGGCTCGCGTTCGAGGAAGCCGAGAAAATCCTCCCGCCGCAGCACGAACAGTTCGCTCGGCTCGCCCGCGGTTGCATCCGCGGTACGGCTCTGGCCGTCGAGCACCGCGACCTCGCCGAACAGATCGCCCGGCCCCATGAAATTCAGTGTCAGCCGGCTGCCATCTGCGGTGCCGGTCTCGATCCGGATCTGGCCGCGGCGGACCCCGAACAATGCGTCGCCGGCATCGCCCTTCTGAAACAGCATCTCGCCGGTTGCCAGATGCACGGTGTGACAAAGATTTGAGAGCCGCTGCAGTTCGTCGGCGCCCAGATCCGCGAACATCGGATTCATCTTCAAGATGACCGCAAATTCGGCCTGTTTGCTCATTGCAATACCTTCAAATGTCAAATGGCCCAGGAAAAAACCGCCGAAGACCGCGTGGCAACAAGTGTGTCATAAGTCACATAACTTTACAGGTCTCCCAATTATTTTCGAGCCCTTTGAGTGACGTCCCGCTTCCGGGATAAGCTCGATCCACCGGTTCGGCGGCCAGCCTGCGCGCGCCGGACATGATGCCGTTGGCCCGGGAACGTCGACATGAAGTTGGTAAAACTCGTCAGCGCCGCTGTCGCGGCCATCATCGTCCTCCTCGCGCTCGTGATGATCGTGGGCGTGCCGTCGGGCTTGCTGACATCGGCGATCCAGGACCGGGTCGAGCGCGAGACCGGCTACCATCTGGCGATCGCCGGCACCACCAGGCTCAGCCTGTGGCCGAGCCTCAACGTAACCTTGAGCGACATCACGCTGCAGGACCCGAAGGACCGCGACACCACCGACCGCGTCACCATCGCCAGCCTGCAGGCCGGCATGACCCTGTCGAGCGCGTGGTCGGGCCATCCTGAGATCAGCGAACTCGTCATCGACAAGCCGGTGCTGTACGTGCCGCTGCTGCGCGAACGCAACCGCGCCGTCGTGCCGCCGGCCAAGACGGCCGCCCACACCAATGCGAGCGATACGGTGACGATCGACCGCATCAGGGTGACCAATGGCAGCATCGTGTTCTCCAATCCGCGCGACCGGGTTGAGAACCGGATCGAGGCCGTCAATGCGGACGCGGTGATCGGCGCCGATCGCGAGGTCCGCCTCACCGGCACCGCGCGCGCCGGCGGCGATCCGCTCACATTCGAGATCAAGACCACCGCGCCGGCCGCCGAGCGCAAGACCGTGCCGGTCGAGCTCACGCTGGAAGCCCCCGGACTGTTGCGCTCGCCGCTGACCGGCACCGCCGAGGTGCGGATGAACGGCTCGGTGGTGATGATCAACGGCGTCTCCGGCCGGCTCGACAATGGCGCCTTCACCGGCTGGGCCTCGGTCGATCTGGTCAGCAAGCCGCTGGTCAAGGTCGATCTCGACCTGCAGCATCTCGCCGTCGCCATGGCCAAAAACCCGACCGGCGCGACCAGTTCGGGTGCGCAGCCTTCGGGTTCGCAGCCTTCGGGTTCTCAGTCTTCGGGCTCGCAGCCTTGGAGCAACGCGCCGCTCAACCTCACCGGGCTGAACTATGTCGACGCCCAGGTCCGGCTGTCGGCAGCCCAGCTCGAGATCGCGGACGCGCATTTCGCAGCCGCCGAGATCGACGCCACGCTCGCCGCCGGCGTGCTGAAGGCCGCGGTCTCCAATCTCGGGGCCTATGGCGGCCAGGCCAGCGGCGAGCTCATCGTCGATGCCTCCAGCGGCATCCCGAGCTATGCGATGCATTGCGACCTGGTCGGCATCCGCGCGCTGCCGCTGCTGCAAAGTCTTGCGGAATTCGACAAGATCGACGGCAAGATGCAGGCCAAGATCGCGGCCAAGTCGCAAGGCGCGAGCCAGCGCGCCATCATGTCGAGCCTCGCCGGCACCGCCTTCATCAATTTCCAGGACGGCGCCATCAAGGGCGTCAATGTCGCCCAGATGATCCGCTCGCTGACCTCGAGCCCGCTGTCGGGCTGGCAGCAGCAGCCGGACCAGGCCACCGACCTGTCGCAGCTGTCGGCCTCGTTCCGGATCGACCGCGGCCAGGCCACCACCACCGACCTCAACCTGATCGGCCCGCTGGTCAAGGTGACCGGGACCGGCACCATCGACCTCGGCACCAAGATGCTCGGTTTTCGGGTCGAGCCCAAGCTGGTGATGACGACCGAAGGCCAGGGCCGGACTTCCGATCCGATCGGCTTCGGCATTCCCGTGATGATCGACGGCTCCTGGTCGGAGCCGCGCATCTATCCCGACATGGCCGGCGTGCTGGACAATCCGGATGCGGCCTACGCAAAATTGCGCGAGATGGGCAAGGGCCTCTTCGGCGCCAATGGCGGCGGCCTCGGCGATCTCTTGGGCGGCCTTGGCAGGTTGGCCGGCAGCCAGTCCGGCACCGGCGGTGCCAGCGGCGATAGCGGGAGCGGCGGCGTGCTGGGTGGCAATCTGGGCGCAGCGCTTGGCGGCCTCATCCAGCAGGGC
>NZ_JBAURI010000848.1:0-2241 GCF_049581145.1 Bradyrhizobium sp. | reverse complement strand
GTACGCCGCTGGGCGCAGGTTTGGCCGCGGCCGCGGCGCGCGATTTCGGCCTGCGCGAGGGGACGTCGGTCGGCGCATCGCTGATCGACGCCCACGCCGGAGGCGTCGGCACGATCGGCGGTCGCGCAAAATCGGGTGAACCGGTCGATATCAGCCGCCGGCTGGCCTACATCATGGGAACCTCGGCCTGCATCATGGCGACGACGTCCGAACCGCACTTCGTGCCGGGCGTCTGGGGCCCGTATTACTCGGCGATGATCCCGGGATTCTGGCTCAACGAAGGCGGCCAATCCGCCGCTGGCGCGGCGATCGACCACCTGGTCCGGTCGCATCCCGCCTATCACGAGGCTGTCGCGAGCGCACGTGCCGGCGGCATGGATATTCTGGAGTATCTCGAGCGGAGGATCCTGTCGCGCACGGATGGCCCGGGGCAGGCCGCGCTGCTTGCCCGCGATCTCCACGTCTTTCCCGAGTTCATCGGCAACCGTTCGCCGTTCGCCGATCCCGATTCACGTGCGATCGTTGCGGGCCTCGATCTCGACGGCGATCTCGGTTCGATGGAACGGCTGTTCCTGGCAGGTCTGTGCGGGCTTGCCTATGGCCTGGCCGACGTCGTCGAGGCGTTGGGTTCGCACGGCATCGTCAGCGATCTCATGGTGATCGCCGGCGGCGCCGGGCGAAGCCCGCTGGTCCGCCAGATCATGGCTGATACGACGGGCCTGCGCATCGCGATTCCCGAGACCCAGGAACCGGTCCTGCTCGGCGCCGCAATGCTGGGGGCGGTCGCGGCCGGCGCTCATGGATCGATCGGCGACGCGATGGCCGCGATGTCGGCGATCGGCGGTCTGAGCAGACCGACGGCGCCCGGCATGGCTGAATTCCACCGAACGAAACGCCGCGTCCATGGATTGATGCGCGAACTGGATCGGGAAAGCCGCGATGCGATGCGCGAGATCGACGTGAGCGCGGGCGCGGACGCGAAGAGCTAGACCCATGCTGCTGGCTTGCGGAGATGCACTGATCGATTTCCTGCCCGTCAAGTCGGTGGACGGGCGCGACGCGGCCGTGCCGGTGGTCGGCGGCTCCTGCCTCAACATCGCCGTCGGCATGGCACGGCTCGGCGCGCCGGCGGGGTTTGTGGGCGGTATCTCGACCGATCTGTTCGGTCGCATGATTGCCGACCACGCCATCGCCTCGCTGGTCGATCTTCGCTATGCCGCCCGCAGCGATCACGAGACGACGCTCGCGTTCATTCGGAGCATCGCCGGCGAGCCGCACTTTGCCTTTTATGACGAGGCGACGGCCTCCCGGAACTGGCTCTATCAACGCGGCGGCATTGCCTTTGATCAGGTCGAGGCGATCCATGTCGGATCGACCACCCTCACCAACGAGCAGGGCGCCGCGCAGGCGCTTGCCCTGGTCGAGGAAGCCCAGGGATCCGTGACCATCTCGTTCGATCCGAATTGCCGACCCAATCTCGTCAAGGACAAGCGCCGCTACATCGATCGGATGGATGTGTTCGCCGCCGCGGCCGATATCGTGCGGATGTCGGATGTCGATTTCGAGTTTCTCCATGGCGGCAGCGACCATGCGGGCAGGGCGCAGTCGCTGCTCGACGCCGGCACCAGCCTGGTCGTGATGACGCGCGGCAGCAAGGGAGCCGTGGCCTGGCACCAGCGGGCGGGCTTGGTCGAGGTCCAGGCTCCGGCCGTCGACGTGGTGGATACGATCGGGGCCGGTGACAGCTTTCAGGCGGCGCTGCTGTTTGCCTTGCGCGCGATCGGGCGGATCGGCTCGCAAGCCCTGGCGCAGGCGAGCGCGCCGGAACTTGGTCGCGCGCTGTCCTTTGCGGCAGGTTGCGCAGCCTCCACCTGCGGACGAGCCGGCGCCGATCCGCCGCGGGCATCGGATGTCGGTGAAGCATTGGCGCGTCTCGTTTCGGGTATTTCATGAACCCGGCGGCAGCCCATGAGGCCTTCGCTGAGGCCACGGGCTTCGCAGATTGCGATTGATGGCCATCGCAGCCTATCATCGCGCCGGCGCCAGAGGCCGGACCTGTGACTTCTACCCCTCCCAGGCTGGTCGGCAGCGTCAGCCAAATTGAAATGGGGGCTTGCTCGATGTCCGCCATGCCCCGAAAGCGACCAAGTTCCGCATCGTAGCGAAATAGCGCGATGGTTCAGTCGCGCCGCTTTCGCCATCGGCGGCTCGCTTCCGACCTACCCCGAGCAACAGACATTG
>NZ_JBAURI010000847.1:0-10281 GCF_049581145.1 Bradyrhizobium sp. | reverse complement strand
GGACATGATCATGCGTTCCCTGCTGGCCTATCAGCGGCAGCAGGAAGAACAGGCCGACCGCGCCGGCGTCAAGTTTCTGACCGCCACGGGACAATCCGCCAAGGGCATGTACGACACGTTCAAGCGCTTCACCAATGACAGCCTGTTCTCTGCGCGCGGCGCCGATCCCTATCTGCAGTCGCATCCGATGCCGGCAGACCGCGTCGCGGCGCTGGAAGAGGTGGCGCGCGCCAGCCCCTATTGGGACAAGAAGGACGATCCGGCCCTGCAGATGCGCCATGACATGGTGCGCGCCAAGATTGCCGCTTTCATGGAGCGCCAGGATACCATCTACCGTCGGTATCCGCTGTCGAACACCAGCATGCCCGCGCGGTATGCGCACGCCATCACGACCTACCTGCATGGCGATCTGAACAACGCGCTGACGCAGATCGACGGGTTGATCCAGGCGCAGCCAAACAACCCCTATTTCTACGAGCTGCGCGGCCAGGCGCTGCTCGAGGGCGGCAGGCCCGCCGATGCGATCGCGCCGTTGCACAAGGCGATCCAGCTCTCCAACAACGCGCCGCTCATCGAGATGTTACTTGGGCAGGCGCTCGTGGCCACGGATAATAAGGCCTACACCGACGAAGCAATTACCATTTTGCGGGCCGCGGTGGCCCGCGAGACCGAGGCGCCACTCGGTTATAGCCAGCTGGCGATGGCCTATGGCCGGAAGGGAGACTACGCGGAGGCCGATCTCGCGTCGGCACAGGCGGCCTATCTTCGGGGCGACAACAAGACCGCACGCGACCTCGCCTCCCGCGCCAAAACCCGTTTCGCTGTCGGTACGCCCGGTTGGGTCAAGGCCGACGATATCGTGTCGACCAAGCCTCCGTCCGGCCAAAGCAGCAACTAAAGCATGTTCCGGACGCCGGCTGCCGGGTTTCCGACAAGGTCATGCTCAAAAATACAACTTCGGTGCCGCAAGAAGCACGGGGATTACAAAGCAGCAACCAGGACCAAACCGAGCCGGCATGGACTTTCAAACGCCAACCGGTTCCTCACAACAAGGATTTGCCAAATGCGTCCCTTCCGCCTGCTCGCCTCCGCCCTGTTCGCGGCCGCCCTCTGCGGCGCGCCACAGGCCGCCTCGGCGCAGAGTTTCTCCGACACCCAGCGCGGCGACATCGAGACCATCGTGCACAATTATTTGCTCGCGCATCCCGAGGTGCTCGAGGACGCCATGAACGAGCTCAACAAGCGCCAGGCCGCCGCCGACGAGAAGAAGCACGAGGCGACGATTGCCGACAATAGCGACGCGATCTTCAACTCGCCGCGCGGCGTCGTGCTCGGCAACAAGGATGGCGACGTCACCTTCGTCGAGTTCTTCGACTACAATTGCGGCTATTGCAAACGCGCCATGGCCGACATGCTCGATCTCTTGAAGTCCGATCCGAAGCTGAAGGTGGTGCTGAAGGAATTCCCGGTGCTGAGCGAGGGCTCGGTCGAGGCCGCCAAGGTCGCGGTGGCCGCGCGGATGCAGGATCCGAAAAAATATCTCGACTTCCATACCAAGTTGCTCGGCGGCCGTGGTCCGGCAGACAAGGCCCGGGCGATGGCTGCAGCCAAGGACGCCGGCTACGACACGGCGCGGATCGAAAAGGACCTGGCCAGCCCCGAAGTGAAGGCGACGATCGAAGAGAACTTCAAGCTCGCCGAAGAGATGGGCATGAACGGCACGCCGAGCTACGTGATCGGCAAGCAGGTCGTGGTCGGCGCGGTCGGACTTGACGGACTGAAGGAAAAGATCGGCATCGCGCGCTGCGGCAAGGCGACCTGTTAAAGGCGACCTTGTTGGAGGGCGCATTCGCACTCTCTCCTTGGCGGTTCCAAGGCTTCGGCGTTCCAAGGCTTCGGCGTTCCAAGACTTCGGAGTTCTAAGGCTTCGGCGTTCCAAGACAATCCGGCTGCGGCGCAGCCGGATTTTTTTTGCGTGAGAATTTGCGTCGAAAATCGCGCAAGGCCGGCAGGACATTCAACTGCAGCGCCTTCCGAACACGTTGAATGGGAAGACTTCGCGGAAAGCCGGTGTCTGGGTTGCCCGAAAATGCTCTGAGTCCGCGGTTCACCCATTGCTCACGCGTCAACAAATAATCGCGAGGAACCTGCCGGTTCCTGCGGAACATCTGTCAACCCCTCCCGTTGTCGGCGCGGGCAATGCCAACACCCGAGGAGAGCAGTAACATGTCTAACCGTTTTATGATCTCGGTCGCCGCGCTTGCGCTGGTGGCCGGTGCCGGACCTGCGTTTGCGCAGGGCGGAATGAAGGGCGGCGAAGCCGGTGGTGCTGCCGGAGGAGCGATGCAGCAAAGCGCGCCTGCCGGATCCACCGCGGCCCCGGCCAGCCATGAGGAGCGCGCGCCGTCCGGCATGAAGGCGTCGCAATCGGAACAGAAGTCGCCGGCTGCTGCGAGTACCCAGCGCGCCGACGAGAGCGCTCCGGGCCAGAAGTCGAAGAGCATGAGTTCCGAGAACGAGAAGGGCGCCGGCAAGGACATGAAGGCCGAGACCCGTGAAGGCCAGAACGGCAACATGAAGGCCGAGACCCGCGAAGGCCAAAACGGCAACATGAAGACCGAGACTCGCGAAGGCCAGCACGACAACATGAAGGCCGAGACCCGCGAAGGCCAGAAAGGCAACATGAAGGCCGAGACCCGCGAAGGTCAGAACGGCAACATGAAGGCCGAGTCGCGCGAAGGTCAGAACAGCAAAAGCGCGGAGTCCAAGGGCACGGCCGAGAAATCACAGACCACCGGCATGGCCGGCTCGGGCGCGAAACTCACGACCGAGCAGCGCACCAAGATCACGAGCGTGATCAAGAGCGAGCGTGTAGAGCCCGTCACCAACGTCAATTTCTCGGTGTCGATCGGCACTCGCGTGCCGCGCGAGGGCGTGACCTTCCACCCGCTCCCGGCAGAAGTCGTGACCTATTACCCGGAATGGCGCGGCTATGAGTTCATCCTGGTCCGCGACCAGATCGTGGTGATCGATCCGCAGACGCTCGAGATCGTGGCTGTTCTCGACGCGTAAGCGTGGCAAATCTTTGGCTTCGGGGCGGGCTTGTTCTTGGCCCGCCCTTTTTTGCGCGCGTATCCGACGCCCGCAGCCACCAATCCCTACCGAAAGACTTGGTTAATGAAGGATTTCGGCAGTCTTGACGGGCTTTTGCAGGGAGCATGAAGCGCGCGGGGGAGTCGCAGATGGCTTAGAGACTTCCCCTTGGCCCGGTTGCCACCTATAACGCGGCCCATCTGCCCCACATTGCCGGGATTGCGATGGCCAGCACCCAGACGATCTATGTTCTCAACGGTCCGAACCTCAATCTGTTGGGGACTCGCGAGCCCGAGACCTACGGCCGCGCCGGGCTCGGCGACGTCGAGAAGCTGTGCGCCGAGACCGCCGCGCAATTTGGCCTGGCCGCCGACTGCCGGCAGTCCAACCACGAGGGCGAACTGGTCGATTTCATCCATCAGGCCCATGCCGAGCAGGCGGCCGGCATCGTGCTCAATGCGGGCGCCTACTCCCATACCTCGATCGCACTGCACGACGCGCTGATGGCGGTGAAGATCCCGACCGTCGAGGTCCACATCAGCAACATCCACGCCCGCGAGAGTTTCCGGCACCATTCCTTCACCGCAATGGCTGCGTTCGCGACGCTCTGCGGTTTCGGCATCGACGGTTACCGGCTCGCGATCAACGGCCTCGCCGCCAAAATCGGCGCCAAGGCGAAAGCCTGACGCCTCCCCGCCCCAAGAATTTTCGGACAACAGCTCATGGCGCGCCAGCCAGACGACAAGACACCCGCAAGATTTTCCTCCGACGACAGCGCGCTGATCCGCGAGCTCGCGCAGTTGCTCGATGAGACGAGTCTCTCCGAAATCGAGATCGAACGCGCCGGGCTTCGGGTGCGGGTCGCGCGCAACGTCAGCATCGCGGCGATGCCGACAGCGCTTCCCTCCGCGCTGCTTGCGCAGGGCGCGTCCGCGCCGGCCGGCGGCGTCAGTGACATCGCAAACCACCCGGGCGTGGTGCCCTCGCCGATGGTCGGCACTGCCTATTGGGCGCCGGAACCCGGCGCCAAGCCGTTCATCGAGGTCGGCAGCAAGGTCTCCGCCGGGCAGACGCTTCTGATCATCGAGGCGATGAAGACGATGAACCAGATTCCGTCGCCGCGCGCCGGCACCGTGACGCAGATTCTTGTCGAGGACGGCCAGCCGGTCGAATTCGGCGAACCGCTGGTGATCATCGAGTAGAGGCGAATGGCGAATGGTTTTCTCACCGCGACTATTCGCCACTCGCCATTCGCCGTCCGCCCGTTTCGCTAGGATCCCATGTTCGACAAAATTCTCATAGCCAATCGCGGCGAGATCGCCCTTCGCATCCTCCGGGCTTGCAAGGAGCTGGGGATCGCGACCGTGGCAGTGCACTCCACCGCCGATGCCGACGCCATGCATGTGCGGCTCGCCGATGAGAGTGTATGCATCGGCCCGCCGCCGTCGAAGGACAGCTATCTCAACGTCCCGGCGCTGCTGGCGGCCTGCGAGATCACCGGCGCCGACGCGGTACATCCGGGTTACGGCTTCCTGTCGGAAAATGCGCGCTTCGCCGAGATCCTGGCCGAGCACAATCTGCACTTCATCGGCCCCAAGGCCGGGCACATCCGCCTGATGGGCGACAAGATCGAGGCCAAGAAGACGGCGAAGCGGCTCGGCATTCCCGTGGTGCCGGGTTCGGACGGCGCGGTGGCGCCCGATCAGGACGCGATGGCGATAGCCAAAGCGATCGGCTTTCCGGTGCTGGTGAAGGCCGCGGCCGGTGGCGGCGGCCGCGGCATGAAGGTCGCGCACACCGAGTCCGATCTGTTGCTGGCGCTCACGACCGCGGCCAACGAGGCCAAGTCGGCGTTCGGCGACGCCTCGGTCTATCTGGAAAAATACCTGCAGAAGCCACGTCACATCGAGATCCAGGTGCTCGGCGACGGCCGCGGCGGCGCGATTCATCTCGGCGAGCGCGATTGCTCGCTGCAGCGGCGCCATCAGAAGGTCTGGGAAGAAGGCCCCTCGCCCGCGCTCGATGCGGCGGCGCGGGCCAGGATCGGCCTCACCGTTGCCAACGCCATGCGGGACCTGAAATATCTCGGCGTCGGCACGGTGGAATTCCTGTATGAGGACGGCGAGTTCTACTTCATCGAGATGAACACCCGCATCCAGGTCGAGCATCCCGTCACCGAGATGATCACCGGCATCGACCTCGTGCTGGAGCAGATCCGGATCGCAGCCGGCGGCGACCTGCCGGTGACCCAGGACGAAGTGGTCATCAACGGCCACGCCATCGAATGCCGGGTCAACGCCGAAAATCCCGTGAGCTTCCGCCCCTCGCCGGGAAAGATCCTGCAATACCATCCGCCCGGCGGGCTCGGCGTGCGGATCGATTCGGCGGTCTATCAGGGCTACGTGATTCCGCCCTATTACGATTCGCTGGTCGGCAAGCTGATCGTGCACGGCAAGACCCGTGGCGAGTGCCTGATGCGGCTGCGCCGCGCGCTGGACGAAATGGTGGTGGAGGGCATCGAGACCACGCTGCCGCTGTTCCGCGCGCTGGTCCGGGAACCCGCGATCATCGACGGCGATTATCATATCCACTGGCTCGAACACTATCTGGCCGGCCAGCAGCCCGGCTGACCATCAAAAATATTTTATCCGTCCGGGAACCATCGGCCCGGCCGGGCGTTTTGTCCTGCTCAATGGATTTTTGCGCTCGGGGGCCGTCGATTCAACTGACCACGCGAGTAGGCCGTGACGCCTGAAATGCGGCGCAGGCGTGCGATCGGGCAGATTGTGCTGCTCGCAGCAGGATTCGTCGTGCTGGTGGCGATCAGCGCGTCCTCCATATTGCTGGTCAACAAGGCGCGCAACGACAGTGGCTGGGTGGTGCACACCATCGAGGTCGAGAACCAGATCGACGCCCCGCTGCTCGAAATCCGCCGCGCCGAGAGTGCGGCGCGCGGCTACCTGCTGACGCAGGGACCGGAATTTCTGCGCGATCACGAGGAGGCGGCGGCGGCGATCATTCCCGACCTCGACAAGCTCGCGCGCTCGACGGTGGACAATCCGCTGCAGGTCGAAAACGTCAAGCAGATGCGCGCGGCGATCGAGACCGGACTGGACCAGTTCGCGCGCGAGATCAAGTTCGTCAAGGACGGCCAGCCCGAGAAAGCCACGGCGCTGGTTCAGGAACTCGCGACAAGCAACACCACCGTCACGATCCGTGATGTGGCGGAGACGATGCGTGCCGAGGAAGATCGGCTGTTCAAGCTGCGAACCGCGAACGCCGATCGCAGCCAGCAGCTCGCCTCGCTCGTCACCATCGCGGGCTCCGCGCTCGTCACCCTGCTGGCCGCGATTTCGATCTTCCTGGTGCGGCGCTCGGCTCGCGGACGCGATCAGGCGGAGGCGCAGCTGCGCGACAGCAATCTCAATCTCGAGGCAACCGTCGACGAGCGGACCGCAGACCTGCGCGAGGCCAACAACGAGATTCAGCGCTTCGCCTATATCGTCAGCCACGACCTCCGTTCGCCGCTCGTCAACATCATGGGCTTCACCAGCGAACTGGAGGAACTGCGCGGCGACATCTTCCGGCGCATCGCGGGACTCTCGCGCGCCATGGCCTCGGCGTCACCTCCGCCGATCTCCGACGCCGACATCGAACTCGAACCTGCCGACCAGCAGCTCTCGCGGGATTTTTCCGAAGCGCTCGGATTCATCAAATCGTCGATCGGCAAGATGGACCGCCTGATCAGCGCGATCCTCAACCTGACGCGCGAGGGCCGCCGCCGGTTCGATCCGGTGCGCATCGACATGCGCGAGCTGATCGAGGCGATCGTCTCGACGATGGCCCATCAGGCTGCCGAAGCCCAGGCCGAGATCCACATCGGAGCGTTGCCGTCGATCGTCAGCGACCGGCTGGCGCTGGAGCAGATTTTCTCCAACCTGATCGACAATGCGATCAAATATCTCAAGCCCGGGGTACCCGGCAAGATTTCGCTGCGCGGCCGCACCAAGCTCGGTTTTGCCATTTTCGAAGTCAGCGACAACGGCCGCGGCATTGATCCCAAGGACCATCAGCGGATCTTCGACCTGTTCCGCCGCGCCGGAACCCAGGACAAGCCGGGTCAAGGCATCGGGCTTGCCCACGTCCGCGCCCTGGTGCGAAGGCTCGGCGGAACCATGTCGGTGTCGTCGGAACTCAACGACGGCAGCACCTTTACGATAACACTGCCCCTCAATTGGAACCTCAGCAACTGGAATGGAGAGACATGACGACCCCCGTTACCATCATCATGATCGAGGACGACGAGGGACATGCGCGCCTGATCGAGCGCAACATCCGTCGTTCCGGCGTCAACAATGAGATCATCCCGTTCAGCAACGGTACAGATGCATTGAAATACCTTTTGGGCCGCGATGGCAGCGGCATCGAGCGCAAGGACACCGCGTTCTTGATCCTGCTCGATCTCAATCTGCCCGACATGACCGGCATCGATATCCTGCGCCAGGTGAAGGACAACGAGTATCTCAAATGCACGCCGATCGTGGTGCTCACCACCACCGACGATTCGCAGGAAATCAAGCGCTGTTACGAGCTTGGCTGTAACGTCTATATTACCAAACCGGTCAATTACGAAAGCTTTGCTAACGCCATTCGCCAGCTCGGGCTATTCTTCTCCGTCATTCAGGTTCCATCTGCGGCCCCATGAATCTCGCGACCATGAATCTTGCGACCAAGAATCCTGTGACCAAGCATCCTGCGACCATGAATCCTGCCACCATGAGCCCGGCGACGCCCACATTGCTCTATATCGATGATGACGCGACGCTGGCCCGGCTGGTCGACCGTGGCCTGACGCGGCTCGGCCTCCAGGTCGTTCACGCCGCAAGCGGCGAGGACGGCTTGAACCGGCTTCGCGAGGGCGGCATCGACGTCGTCGCGCTCGACCAATTCATGCCGGGCCTCGACGGTCTGGAAACGCTCGCGCGCATCATGGCGATCCCGGCCGCGCCGCCGGTGGTGTTCGTCACGGCATCGCAGGATTCGAGCATCGCCGTCACCGCCCTGAAGGCCGGCGCCGCCGACTATCTGGTCAAGGATGCAAGGGGTGACTTCATCCCGCTGTTGCATGTCGCGGTCGACGGCGCGCTGCGCCAGGCACGGCTGCAGAAGGCCCGCGACGAGGCCGAGGCCGAGGTGCACGCCTCGCGCGACCGCTATGCGGCGCTTGCCGCCGAGCGCGAGGTGCTGTTGCGCGAGGTCAATCACCGGGTCGGCAACAGTCTGCAGATCATTGCATCGCTGTTGCACCTGCAGGCCAATTCGTCGACGCAGGACGACGTCAAGGCCGCGTTGACCAACGCGATGGGACGGGTCGCGGCGGTCGCCCAGGTTCACCGCAGGCTCTACACCTCGCACGACCTCAAGAGCGTGCTGCTCAATCAATATCTCGACGCGCTGCTCGACGACCTGCGCCGCTCCGCCGAGGGCAACCGGATGTCGCAGCTGACCTTGAAGGCCGAGCCGGTCGAGATCGATCCGGACCGCGCGGTCGCCATCGGCATCATCGTCAACGAGCTGGTGATGAACGCGGTGAAATACGCCTATCCCGATTGCGCCGGGCCGATTCACGTCGTGCTTGGCGTTGAGGGCGACGATCTGTCGCTGTCGATCTCCGACGATGGCGTCGGCCTCAATGGCAAGAACGATCCGCGTTCGACCGGCATGGGACAGCGAATCGTCGGCGCCATGGCGGCCAAGCTGGAGGCCAGCGTGGAACGCGATCCCAACCATTCCGGAACCCGGATCGTGCTGCGGTTTTGCCGCACCAAGGTACCTGGCGCCCGGCCAGCCGGTGCCGTGGCGAAATGACGGCGGCGCCGCGCGCCGGCCCGCGGGGCATTGCTGGCCCCGGCGGCCCTGCTATCCTCCGTCCATGACATCGCGCGATACCGCCATTGCCGAAATCACGCCTGACGTGCTGTTGCGCGCCTATGCCTGCGGCATCTTCCCGATGGCCGAGAGCGCCGACGATCCGACGCTGTTCTGGGTCGAGCCGGAAATGCGCGGCGTGATTCCGCTCGATGGGTTTCGCGTCTCGTCGCGGCTGGCGCGCACCGTGCGATCCGAGGCTTTCACCGTCACCGTCAACACCGCCTTCAGGGCTGTCATCGCCGGCTGCGCCGCCCCGCAAGAGGGGCGCGAGGACACCTGGATCAACAAGCGCATTCGCGATCTCTATTGCGGACTGCACGAGATCGGGCACGGCCACAGCGTCGAGGCCTGGCAGGATGGCGACCTCGTGGGCGGCCTCTACGGGGTGAGCCTCGGGCGCGCCTTTTTCGGGGAGAGCATGTTCCACCGCGCCCGCGACGCCTCGAAAGTGGCGCTGGTGCATCTGGTGGCGCGACTGATTGCCGGTGGTTTCGAACTGCTCGACACGCAATATGTCACCGAGCATCTGATGAGCTTTGGCGCCACCGAAATCCCGAGGCGGCGCTACACCGCCCTGCTCGACCGCGCGATCCGCGGCGAACCTGCGGATTTTGCCAGGCTGCCGACCGATCGCCCGATCTCGGGCAGCGAGGCGCTCGCGATCATCGCCGCGCGCGGCTAATGGCCTGCTACCGGAAAATCCCACCAAGCGGTCCGCCTTGTGGCGGGGGCGGCGGGGGTTGTTGCTGCTGGCTCTGTTGCAGCGGTTGCGGCGGCGGCAATGGGCGCGGCGCTGCCTGCCTCGGCGGCCGCCTCTGTGGCGGCGACGGGCTTGTCACAGGCTTGACAGGATCGGGCGCCGCGCTGACCACGGCGGTCTCCGGCTCTTTGCAGTCGGTCAGCCAGATGTCGTAGATCGGGTGCTCGACGGCGTGCAGGCCGGGGCTTGCCGCGTACATCCAGCCGGAAAAGATCCGCTTCACTTCGCCCTGCAGCGTGATCTCGTCGACCTCGACAAAGGCATCGGTATTGGCGGCTTCCGTCGCCGGACGGGTATAGCAGGCGTCGGTCTTCACCCGCAACGCGCCGAACTGCACGGTCTCGCCGATCTGCTCGTCGAAATTGATGGTGCGGCCGGTGATCTTGTCGAGCCCGGTGAAACTCGCCTTCTTGTTGATGATCTTCTGCGCCGGCGGTTCGGTCACCACCTCGTCGCCCGGCTGCAGGGTCGCCGGCGCCTGCGGCACGCCCTTGGGC
>NZ_JBAURI010000846.1:0-1979 GCF_049581145.1 Bradyrhizobium sp. | reverse complement strand
ACGTTCTCCAGGTGGCCCTTCCAGCCATGCCGGCGCTCATAGGTGGCCGTGCCGTCGAGAACAGCCTGGGTCGCGGCGCGCTGCAGGTTGAGGTCGAGGGTTGTATAGACGCGCAGGCCGGCGCTATGCACCTCGTCCACTCCATACTCGCTCTCCAGCTGTCGCCGCACCTCTTCGACAAAATACGGAGCCTGGTTGTTGGGCGGCGACTCCAGGTGCAGCCCCAGTGGCGCTGCCTTGGCCGCCTCTGCCTGCTGCGGCGTAATCCTGTGGTCGTTCAGCATCTCCTGGATGACGAGGTTCCGGCGCTTCAGCGCACGTTGTGGATAGCGCACCGGCGAATAATACTGCGGGCCCTTGGGCAGCGCCGCCAGCATGGCGGCCTCCGGCAAGGTCAGGTCGCGGGCATGCTTGCTGAAGTAATATTCTGAGCCCGCCTCGAACCCGTAAGTTCCACTGCCGAGATAGATCTGGTTGGCATAAAGCGCAAAGATCTGCGGCTTCGTAAAACGGCGCTCGATCTCCAACGCCAGGAATATCTCCTGCAGCTTGCGACCGTAGGTCTTTTGCGAGGACAGAAAGAGATTCCGCGCCAGTTGCATGGTCAGCGTCGACGCGCCCTGCACCTTGCCGTGGGTATGGACATCCTCGTAGGCAGCTTCCACCACGCGCAGAAGGTTAATGCCGCCATTGTTCTCAAAGTCCTTGTCCTCGATAGAGAAAATTGCGGCGCGCAGCACGGGCGGAAACTCGGAGTATGGGACCACGATGCGGCGCTCGTCCGCGAAGGAGCCGAAGATTTGCCCGTGGATATCGTAGAGGTTGGTGGTGGTGCTGGGGCGATAGCGCTCCAGATCCGTCATCTGCGGCAGGTTGATGGAGTAGACCAGGATCAGTCCCAGCATCACGCCGAAGATGGCGGAGGCGCCCAGAAGGGCAAGCGCGGCAGCGCGGGCTGCGCGCGTGCGGTTGCGAATATCCGCCTCGCCGAACGGAAAGCGCCCAACGGCTCGCCACAACGGCGAACGGCGTATCGTGGGGACCCTGTAGTGTATTTTCACTGGTGGCACGGCAAAACCAACCTTACCATGCGGCCCGCCGGATCCGGCCCTCGGAATCGGGTGTACGGGAGCAGGCAGCCGGGGTTCAGGCTGTCTTGGCCTTCAGCATGTCCAGCGCCTTATTGAACTGGTCGTCGACGGGCGGCGGCGTCTTCTTGGCGGGAGTATTTCCCGGCTGTGTCGGCGAGTCGGCAGTGGCCGGAGTGGTCGCAGTGGCAGCGTCGTCGCCGGAATCGTCGTCCTCAAACAGATCCCTGTTGGAGGCCACGATCGTCGCTGGCGTTACTGCATCGTCCTCAAACTGCTTGCCCGAGGGCGACGCATATTTCGCGATCGACAGGATGATCGCTCCACCATCGGGCAGATCGAAGGTCTTTTGCATCGAGCCCTCGCCGAAGGTCTTCTCTCCGACTAGTTGCGCGCGACCGTCGTCCTGCAACGCACCAGCAACGAGCTCGGCCGGGCCTGAGGTTCCGTGGTTCACCAGGACGACCAGCGGTGCGGTGGTATTGATCGCTTTCGCGGGATCAGCCGTGAAGATTTGCTTGGGGAACTTCTGGCCCTCGAGCGTGGCAATCGTTCCCGTGTTGACGAAGAAGTTGGTGAGGCGCACGGCCTCGGTCATATCGCCGGCGGCGACGTCGCGCAAGTCCAGCAGAATCTTTTTATTGCCGTCCTTGTTCATGTCCTTCAACCAGGTTTCGATCTGCTGAACATGCTCGCGATCGATGATGATTGGCTTCAGATAAAGGATCGACGTCCCCTCGTACAGCGACTCTTTCACCGCCGGCTCAACGACGAGAACGCGGTTGAGGGTCATCTTCTGCGGCTTGGCGCTGTGGGGTCCGATGACCGCCATCTGCAACTGGCTGCCGGGCGGTCCCTGGAGCAAGAGCTGGATCATGGCCAGGGATAGGT
>NZ_JBAURI010000845.1:0-1749 GCF_049581145.1 Bradyrhizobium sp. | reverse complement strand
CCCAGGAAGCGCACATCGTCGATGAGCGACTGTTCTCCGGCCTTCCAGAGCACCGGTACGGCGCGCAGGTTGAGGGCGCCTGCAAGCATGCCAATTCCGCTCAGGGTATCGGCCGCGCCAGTTGGAGCAAGGATCATCGCCTTGGGTGCGCCGACGCCCTGATAGCCGGGAGTCTGGTCAGGCAGGTCAATCTGACTGAGGATGGGATGCAGCCCGATCAGCACTGTGTCCGCCTTCAGCGCCAGCGTGTCGCTGATCACGTAACGGCCGCTGGGCAAATAGAGTACGCGATGCGTGTCGATGGCGCGCTGCAAGGCCGCGGTGTCATCCGTCGTGCCATCGCCTTTCACGCCGAGCGTGCGCACGTTCACCCACTCGCTGCTCGCCGGCAGCGCGGGAATTGCAGGAGGCAGAATCGCCGGCATCGCGGCTAGCGGTACAGCATCGTACTTCATTCCGATCGAGCCTGATCGGCCTTCACCGGGAACCATGAGCCCGTAGTCGAAGTTCTTCACCCGATAGATCGCACCCTTACCGGCAACGATCCTTCCGCTCTCTCGTAGCTTGGCGAAGACGGGCGCGTTTGAAAGAGTCGCATTCTCGAAGCCGATCTCGGTCAGGGGGTTGTGGTCCAGGCTGATTACCACCGCGGGGCCGGCGATGTTTTCGAAGCGTGAGTCCTTCACCCAGAGCTGGTCAGGATAGCCGCGATCGATGTCGATCGCAGTGGGCACGTTACGAAAGTTGTCGCGAATCAAGGTAAGGCCGGCTGCGTGCTCCCGGATCGCCGCTTCTCGCTGGCCTTCGAAACTCGAGTCGATCAGCGTGAACTGCCAGCCCGGCGAAGTCTGTTCTGTCAGGATGCCGTAGCGTCCACCATAGAAGTGGAGATCTTCGGCCTCGTTGCCTACCATGTATATCCCCGCCAGCCCAGATCCGAGTTGGAAATCCATGTGCGTCAGGAAAGCGTGCTGCGCTACGTGAAAACGGACTGCGACCGCCGCGGGATTGCCATCGCCGATCTCGAAATCAATATTGCTCATGGCCGAGTAAAACGTGTTCTGGTTGGCGTCCGCCGCTTTATCGTTTGGCGGAACGGAGCCGGGCGGAGGAAACGGGACGGGGCCGGCCGAACGAAAGGGAGAGTTCGGCGCCATGCCGGTGAACATGACCATCACGCCCATTCCCTTTTGAAAGCCGGGCGTATTGGCCGGCAGCACGAACACAGGTCGGTTGGCGCCGTAGCCGATCAGCCGCACGCTGGGCCAGACGTAGATGGTGTGCGTGAGCGAGTAGTGGCCCTCGGGCACAAAGACGATGCCCCCGCGAAATTCAGCTGCCGCCTTGTCAATGGCGGCTTGCAGAGCGGTCGAGCTATCGCCGTTCCCGGCGGGGGCTTCCAAATAGACAGCCTTTGGATCATCGAGCCGCGCCGTGATGACGGATGCGGCAAAGGCTGCCGGGCAAAGGCAGAAGGCAAGAATGCACAAAAGAGTCTTCTTCACAGTTCCTCCACAGAACGGCGTCGAGCCCGTCTGCGCAATCCAGCATACGCGACGCGGAAGGCGAGCATTTGCTGGCGCGATCTCTACCGTCCTCCGCGACGGTCACACGTAATTGACTGCTGAGTCGAGGATGAGGTCGAGTGTTCGTGAAGAAAAATCGCCAAGGCCGCTTTCTCCAGCCGAAGGAGAGTGCCCGGTGCTTTGGAATATTCGTCTCATATTTGCCTGTAAGGCTGGCATGTTC
>NZ_JBAURI010000844.1:0-8659 GCF_049581145.1 Bradyrhizobium sp. | reverse complement strand
CTTCGCGGACCGCCTGGAGGCTGCGCGGGTCGAGGTCCAGCGCGTCGAGGATCGTTGGCGCGATCTGGGTGGTGAAGCTGGTATCTTGGACCACCTGCGCCTGAGTGATGCGAGGCGAAGAGACCAGGAGCGCGACGTTACGATCGTCCTTGGAGAAGCCGCCGTGCTCTGCGAGCTTGCTGCCGCCGGTGCAGATCACGCCGTGATCGGTGATGGCGATGAAATCCGGCACGCGGGTGTTGTGGAACGGATCTTCGTAAAGCCGGGTCAGTTCGTCGCGGTCGAGCAATTGCTGGATATGCAGCGCGGTCGCGTTGGCCTGGATGTAGGACTTGGCGTCAGCATAATAGGGATGGCCGGTCGCCGGATTGGTTGCCTGCTGCAGTTCCGGAGACAACCAGACCAGCGCCTCGTCGTCGCAGATCTCGAAGCCGTTGGTGCCGAAGCCGGGCGCGCCCGCATACAGCGCGTCGGAGATCGCCACACGGTCCTTGACGTTGATCGGTGACTGGCCGTGCTTGGCGCTGACAATGATCAGCGTCGAGTCTTCGAGATTTTGCGCCTTCAGTTCGTTGATGAACTTGCCGAGCGCGTCGTCCACGAACTGCAATTGCAGCGTGAGCGCATTGCCGGGTGTCGCCTGAGCGTCGGCATAACCGCCCGTGAGCGACTTGTCGGCATCCGCGTTGCCCGACTTGTCGGCATCCGCGTTGCCCGACTTGGCGAGCTTTTGTCCAACGCTGACCGCCTGGAAGTTCATGCCGAAGATGGCAGGGACGCCCTTGTGCTGGGTTCGCGCGCCGTCATAGCCGTCGATCCAGTTCAGCACCGCCTGGACTTTCTTCGAGTCGTAGGTGCGAACGCCGGTGTAGCTGGTGGTGTAGTCGTCGCCGGTCTGGGCGCCGGGATCGAGCGTGTCCTGCGCGTTGATCTCCGGCGCATAGAGTTCGTCGAGGCCGGTGCCCGACGGGCCCATCAGATCCTCGTAGGCGGGATGCTTGTCGGACCAGACGCTGCGCATTCCCGCCGCCTTGGCGACTTCGAAGATCGTGTTGGTGCGAACATATTCGTGGGGAAAGACCGGGACGCATTTGCCGTCGACCAGCTTGCGCTGCATGTTGTCCGTATCGAGCTGGGTGTAGACCTGACCGATCGTGCCGCCGCCGGTGATGTCAGCCACCAGCTGGGTAGAAAAATTGTAGCTCTTGTCGAGCGCCTCGAAGTTGGTGACTTCGGTTCCAGCCGCGCCCACGCAACCGGGGTCAGCAAGGCCCTGGCTGGTATAGAAGGCCTTTGAGGGATATTCGGTGCGGTCGTAACTGTCGTCATAGAACAGGCCGCCGGACTTCGGCGTGCCGCCAGTGACTTGCGCCAGCATGCCGGGATAGCTGTCCGACGGCGCGGTGGTGTAGGCATTGGGATAGACCACCCCGTTGTGGGCGAGCTTGGCGAAATTGCCGCCGGGTCGGCTCTCGATCCAGCGGCTCAGGTCGATGGCGTGCATGCCATCCACACTGACAAGCAACACGTGCTTATAGCCATGACGGGCCGGCGAATGTTGATCGTCGTCAGCTCGCGCGACCGTGGCGCCCCACGCAAGCAGCGCGCCCGCGATCGCGGCAGTTGATAGGAAATGGTCATGAAAACGAATCATGGGATCGTCCCCTCTCGAATGTTTGACAGGAATTGATTTGCCATCGAGGCGGGACAACGTATTAGCGATCAATTGACCCGGTCATGACGCTTCCATTCGAATTGAATGACTGTTTTCTGACAGCCGGTATTGTTGTGCCGGCTTCCCCGCGCGCAGCACGTACCGTTCTATAATTCGCGTTTGAGGACGGATTTGCTCCCGCATGCGCGGGGTATGAGGGTCGTCATGTGGGACGGGCCATGACGCCACGACCATTGTCGTTCGTCGAATGGCGAACCCGTCACCGCCCCACGATCTCCGGCACCTTGCCCGCCGGCGGCGTGTTTCTGCTGCGCTGAGTGCGAACGATGCCGTCGATGATGGTCATGCCGATGCCCGGCAGGTCGCCGAGCTGCACGCTGTCCAGAATGGTCTTGCCGGGTGAATGCTGCGCCTTGTCCATGATCACGAAATCGGCGGCGCGGCCGAGCTCGATCAGGCCGCAATCCAGCGCGCGCATGCGCGCGGTGTTGCCGGTGGCAAAGCAGAACGCGATTTCCGCCGGCACCTCGCCGAGCGAGGACAACAGCGAGATCATGCGCAGGATGCCGAGCGGCTGCACGCCGGAGCCCGCCGGCGCGTCGGTGCCCAGAATGATCCGGCCAAGATCGCCCATCTCGCGCGCGGTGCGCAGCGTGAACAGCGCCGATCGTTCGTTGCCGTTATGAACCAGCTCGAGCCCGCGCTTGCAGCCCTCGCAGATGCAGCGGATCTGGTCGTCGGGCAGCGCAGTGTGACCGCCATTGATGTGCCCGACCACGTCGGTGTCGGCCTCCAGAACCACGTCCTTGTCGATCAGCCCGGAGCCCGGGATCGACGGGCCGCCGGTGTGGATCGTGCTCTGGATGCCGTATTTGCGCGCCCAGCCGACCATCTTTCGCGCGGTCGTGCCGTCCTTGACGCCGCCAAGGCCGACCTCGCCGAGCAGCTTGACGCCGGCCGTGGCCAATTCCTTGAAGTCGTCCTCGACCATCTCGCATTCGATCACTGGCGCGCCGGCATGCACCTTCACGCCGCCGGGCCGTAGCGTCCAGAACGCGCGCTGCGCGAAGATCGCCATCGCCTTAAGCCCGACCACGTCGCGCGGCCGGCCGGGCATGTGCACTTCGCCGGCCGAGATCATGGTGGTGACGCCGCCATGCAGATAGCTGTCGATCCAGTTGCTTTGATTTTGCCGCGGCGTCCAGTCCCCGGCGACGGGATGGACATGGCTGTCGATCAGGCCGGGCGCGACCGTGGTACCATGGGCATCGACAATGGTCGTGGCGCCGTCAGTGTCGAGGTCCTTGGCGCGGCCTATGCCAGTGATCCTGCCGTTTTCGGCTGTGATGGTGTCGGCATCCAGAACAGGCTTCTCCATGGCGCCGGACAGCAGCAGCCCGATGTTGCGGATCACCAGCTTGCCGGGTCCGGTGGTCTGGGGCGCGTCGTGGGCCATGGATCAAGTTCCCTTTGGTTTGCGGCAGCAGCGGGCGATGTTGAACGCGCCCTGAGCGTGGGATCAAGCTGGAAAATCGGGATAGCTATGGGAGCGGCAGTGGAAACGGCCCCGGTCGAGCAACGAACCGGGGCCGCAGACAGCAGCGCCCAGGGGGTAGGGCCTTGCCGCCGTCTGCGGACCACAAGATCACATCGGGAGCGGTGCCGCGGTGTTCCAATTCACAATGTGCGTCAATATTCGGTGAGCTTGCGGCTGTAGGAACCGCAACGGCGCCCACGACACTGAGCTTCGCGCCGCAGAGACCAAGCGCGGCTGCGCTCGAGCGGATCGTGCGCGGCCGCATGTCCTGCCGGGCCGGCGCTCGCTGCTGCCGCGAATCCCAGGTCCAGCGATCTCTCTGACGAACCGACCGCGCGGTTACACCAGATAGGGCCGGTCGGTCCGCGCCTTGGCGGCGTGGCGCGCGGCGTGCGTCTGGATCGCGGCCATCGTGGCCTTGGCGATGGCGCGGCCGCGTTCGTCGATCCCGGTCCATTGCGCCTGCCGTCCGCGCGGATCGATCTCCAGCAGCTTGACATTGGCCGTCACCTCGCTTCCGTCGCGGACGATGCCGCGCAGGATGCCGTCGCGAGGCGCGTGGACGGCTACGCCAGAGATGTGGCCGAGCACGAGATCCCTGTAGACGCGGGTACCGATCTCGACCGGTGTCCGCCAGCGGCCGGCATGCGGCGAATAGACGAAGCGCTCGGCGCCGACGTCGCCCAGCGCGTTTGCCACACCGTCGGCCGCATCGGTCCAGGCCTCCTTGCCGATCAGACCGATCTTGCCGGGGCGGGTTTCGATCGCGATATCGCAGTTGAAGCTTGCGGAGAAGCCGGGCCCAAGTCCGACGCTCAGCCGCGCCAGACGCCGCAGATCGGGCGTGGGCCGGTGTTTCTGCAGGCGCGCGTCGATCATGACGTCGACCTGGCGGATCGGCAGCAGATCGAGCAGGCCGAGCCAGGTCACCAGCACCTGGCCGCGGCTTCGCGACGCCCGGAAGATCTCTATACCGTCGTCGACGCGCGCGCCGACGATATCCTCGACCTGTGCCGTATCGGTGAACAGCGCATCATGAAACGCCATCTTGCGCCGGATCACGGGAGGATGCGGATCATGCGACATCACCACGCAATACCCCGCGCGCGACAGATGGACGCCAATCGCCGACGCAATCTCGTTGGTGCCGAGGACGATCGCGAAGAGCTCTGTCCACCGCTCAATCGACTTGTTCATTACAAACCACGTTCGCGCAAACCGGTTTTGCAGCGGATGCGACACAGGCAAACTCTGCAGGGAGGCTGGAGCAAGAGGCGGGCCAATCGGCGATGCTGCAGCGAGAGCGTGTGGCCGGTTCCAGTTCGAGAATAGGCACCGGCGCCGTGTTCGAAACACTACGCGCAGGTGCTTTGAATCAGCCAACATGTTGCGAAGCCGACATTCCCCGCGAAAAGCAGCGGCAATCGGCGGTATCGCCATGGCCCAAATCCTGCAGCACCGCTGCGATGCGGAACGGCGTTCGATCTCACGCCTGTCGGGAGCCGGTCATGAGCCTTGATCTATTGAGACATGATGGACCGTCGGATGTGCCGTCTGTCGCGGATCTCGCTGCTTGTCCGTTTCACGCCGACCAGTCGCGCGCCTCGCGCGGCGAACGGAAAACCATGGTATTGACCGGCGCCTCGCGCGGGATCGGTCACGCCACCGGAAAATTGTTCGCGGAAGCCGGCTGGCGCATCATTACCTGCTCGCGCCAGCCGTTCGACGGCGAGCGTTGTCCCTGGGATTCCGGGACTGATAATCATGTGCAAGTAGAGCTGAGCGATTATCGTGCGCTGCCGCGGGCCATCGCCGAGGTGAAGGATCGTCTGGCCGGCGGCCCGCTGCATGCGCTGATCAACAATGCCGGCATCTCGCCGAAGGGGGCCGACGGCAGCCGGATGAATTCGCTGACGACGCCGGTCGAGACCTGGATGGGCGTTTTTCACGTCAACCTGCTCGCGCCGATTCTGCTCGCGCAAGGCTTGTTCGACGAATTGAAGGCGGCCTCCGGCTCGATCGTCAATGTGACCTCCATCGTGGGATCGCGCGTGCATCCGTTCGCCGGCACCGCCTACGCGACATCAAAGGCCGCGCTCGGTTGCCTGACGCGCGAGATGGCGCATGACTACGCGCCGCACGGAATTCGCGTCAACGCAATTGCTCCGGGCGAAATCAAGACCGACATCCTGTCGCCGGAGACGGAGGCGCAACTCGCACCGACCATCCCGATGCACCGCGTCGGGACGCCCGAGGAAGTCGCGAACGTGATCTTCTTCCTGTGCTCGAATGCCGCGAGCTATGTCACCGGCGCCGAGGTCCCGATCAACGGCGGACAGCACGTCTGAGGCTGAACACGACCGGTTGCGAGCGGCAGCAGATATCAAGAGAGATCATGGCGGAACTTGATCCAGATCAATATGTGTTGCTTGGTTCGGTGCCGCACCCCGGCAAAGTGGCTAATTCGCTCGATTCGATGAGAAACTAAGCACAAGCGGGCGTTATCTTCAGCACGCTTGCTATCAAGTTGGGCGCGACATCTCGGATGTGATGAACGAGAATAGTTCAAAGAATAAAGATAAGGACTCAGCGCGGGGGGCTGATAGCGGCAACGGAGCCACAGTCATGGCGCATATTGATACCCACGCGGTCGAGCTTACCAAAAATGGCTCGCCTGTTCCCATGGTGCCGCTGAGCGAAATTGCGCTTACCGGTATCTTTGAAATCTCGAAGATCCTCACGGCGCCGACCAGGCTCGAGGCAACTCTGGCCAACGTCGTGAATCTGCTGCAATCCTTCTTGCAGATGCGTCACGGTGTGGTCTCGCTGCTGGCCGATGACGGGGTGCCCGGCATAACCGTCGGCGCGGGCTGGAGCGAAGGCAGCGACGAACGTTATCGCATGCGGCTGCCGGAAAAGGCGATCGATCAGATCGTGGCCACCGCGATGCCGCTGGTTGCGGAAAACATCGCCGTGCACCCCGCGTTCGACGCCGCCGACATGGCCGCGTTGGAGGCCTCTGAAGATATCCGGGTCTCCTTCATCGGGGTTCCGATCCGGGTCGACTCGAAAGTCGTCGGCACGTTGACGGTCGATCGCATCCTGGATGACAGATCGGTCTACCGGCTCGACTCCGACGTGCGGCTCTTGACCATGGTCGCCAACCTGGTCGGCCAGACCGTCAAGTTGCATCGGGTGGTCGCGCGCGACCGAGAGCGGCTTATGACGGAGAGCTATCGGCTGCAGAAGGAGCTGCAGGAACTGAAGCCGGTGCGGGATCGCAAGCGGGTTCAGGTCGACGGCATCATCGGAGACAGTCCGGCGCTGCGCGGTCTGCTGGACAAGATCGCAATCGTCGCCAAGTCGAATTCCACGGTGCTGCTGCGTGGCGAATCCGGAACCGGCAAGGAGTTGATCGCCAAGGCGATTCATGAGCTGTCGCCGCGCGCCAAGCGCCCGTTCATCAAGATCAACTGCGCCGCGTTGCCGGAATCAGTGCTTGAATCCGAGCTGTTCGGCCATGAAAAGGGCGCCTTCACCGGCGCGCTCAATTCGCGCAAGGGCCGCTTCGAACTCGCCGACAAGGGCACGCTGTTTCTCGATGAGATTGGGGAAATCTCGCCCTCGTTCCAGGCCAAGCTGCTGCGCGTGCTGCAGGAGCAGGAATTCGAACGCGTCGGCGGCAGTCAGACCATCAAGGTCGACGTGCGGGTGATCGCCGCGACCAATCGCAATCTCGAAGAGGCGGTGTCGCGCAACCAGTTCCGTTCCGATCTCTATTACCGGATCAGTGTGGTTCCGATCATGCTGCCGCCGCTGCGCGAAAGGCGCTCCGACATACCGTTGCTTGCCGGTGAATTTCTGAAGCATTTCAACGGCGAGAATGACCGCGCGCTGAACTTCGATGCTGACGCGATCGACGTGCTGATGCATTGCGGTTTTCCCGGCAATGTGCGGGAGTTGGAGAATTGCGTGCAGCGGACCGCGACGCTGGCGCCCGGGCCAAGCATCGTCAGGAGCGATTTTGCCTGCAGCCACGGCCAGTGTCTGTCCGCGATGCTGTGGCAGGGCGGCTCGGAGGCCGCGCCGCCGCGTCCGTTGCTGCCGATCATTCCGTTGACGACCATTCCGATCTCGGCTCCTGTCGCAGCGTCGGAAAGTGCGTCCGCGCAGCATCCCGCGACACCCGAGCCGGTCGTGGCAGCGGGGGGCGGCACCATGAACGGCGCTAGGATGACCGAGCGCGATCGCGTCATCGCGGCGATGGAACGATCAGGCTGGGTGCAGGCCAAAGCAGCTCGCCTGCTGGGACTGACCCCGCGCCAGATCGGCTACGCGCTCAAGAAGTACGACATCGAGGTCAAGCGTCTCTGATGCGACTGTCGCACTTGCGACATGCTGTCGGGGCCGCGACACGGCGCCCCGCAAAATAACCCTTACAAATCAATATTTTGCCATCTGGCACGACGCTTGAAAGGGAGATGCTGTCACGGCATCGCCTGCCCAGGAGCAGCCCTCATGGCCTACAAGATTATCGCCTCGCAATGCACCGTGTGTGGCGCGTGCGAGTTCGAGTGCCCGAACGCCGCCATCCGGCTGAAGAACGACATGTACATCATCGACCCGAAGAAGTGCACGGAGTGCGAAGGTCATTTCGACACGCCGCAATGCGCGGTGGTCTGTCCGGTGGCCGACACCTGCGTGCCGGCGTGATGCCGCAGGCCATGACACGCGCGGCTTCGATCCGCATGTTGGCAAAGTTGACGGCCACCGCAGGCTGGTCGGTGAAGTCTCTGCTGAGGCTGATGGCCGGCTCGGAGCTTCACGTCGCTCATGTCATCGCGGATGCCGCCAAGCGGGCGCGGAACAGCAATCTCAAGAGGGAAACGGCATCATTTGCCGTTCCAACCTTTGCATCCATTCGCGAGCGGAGCGACGCATGGTAGCCGTCCAGGAAACCGTCGAACACGTACGCCGGATCGACGTCGATCAGTATCGATATGGCTTCGAGACGCTGATCGAATCCGACAAGGCCCCGAAGGGGCTGTCGGAAGATATCGTCCGCTTCATCTCGGCAAAGAAGAATGAGCCGGCCTGGATGCTGGAATGGCGACTCGAGGCCTATCGCCGCTGGCTGACCATGACTGAGCCGGTTTGGGCGCGCGTCGACTACGCCAAGATCGACTACCAGGATCTCTATTACTACTCCGCGCCGAAGCCGAAGAAGCAGCTCTCATCGCTCGACGAGATCGATCCCGAGATCCTGAAGACCTATGAGAAGCTCGGCATTCCCCTGCGTGAAGTGGAAGCGCTGGAAGGCGTCGTGCGCAAGGAAGGCGACAAAGGGCAAGGCGAGCGCAGAATCGCAGTCGACGCCGTGTTCGACTCGGTTTCCGTCGCCACGACTTTCAAGGAAGAGTTGAAAAAGGTCGGCGTCATCTTCATGC
>NZ_JBAURI010000843.1:0-2247 GCF_049581145.1 Bradyrhizobium sp. | reverse complement strand
GCGGCCATTCACTGGACACGCCATTGCGTCGGCCGGCGGTCCAATTCGTCCATGAGCGCCAGCACGATCGCCTCTGCGATATTGCGCGCGCTAACCTTTTGCAAGCCAGTCCATGCAGGCATGCTGTTGACCTCGAGCACTGTCGGCGCGCCGTCAACGGTCACGAGCACGTCGACGCCGGCGATGGCGGCGCCGACCGCTTCGGCCGCCGCAATTGCGAGACGCTCCATGACCAGATCAGGCGCAACGGCCCAGGGTTGGCCTCCCTGCTTGACGTTGGTTATCCATGTCGAGGCGCGGCGCATCATCGCGGCGACCACGCGACCGCGTAGAACGAACAGTCTATAATCCCTGAAGTCCTGGGTTTCGATCGATTGAAAACGCTGTAGATAGTAAACGCCTGCGACGTCTTCCGGACCGGGCAAATCTTCTGGCCGTCGAATCAGGCGCAAGCCCTTGCCCTGCGCGCCGAACAGCGGCTTGAGCACGAGCGGGCCGCGCGACGCTTCGCGTTCAACGAGGACGCGCGCGGCCGACGCCGATTCCATCGTCCATGTCGGCGGCGTCGGCACGCCGGCCCGCGCGAGCAGAAAGCTCGTCATCGACTTGTCGACACAGCGTTCGATGGCGCGCGCATCGTTCCAGACGACGACTCCTAGTTTCGCCAACGCGTGGAGGATACCCAGACGTTTGGTGATCGCCTCGAACGACCCGGCCGAAAACGTGCGGACATGCACTGCGTCGGGCAATTGCGATCCCAGGAAAGGCAGCGCCAGTCCGCTCCGACTGCGCGTGTCGAAATCGCATGCGGCAAGATCGATCCGGAGGACACGCGCGCCAACTGCGGCGAACGCCGCTTCCATTTGGCGCGCGTGCCAATCCCGTTGATCGCTAACGATAAGAATCGTGGGACCGATCGCGCAGCCGGCCGGCGCGTCAGGCGAAGGAGGCATCTAGCAACTTGTGATGCATCGCTCCCGCGTGAAAACTCTCTCCACTGTCGATTGCGGTGACGATGACCTCGGCCGGACTGAACAGCATGGGGTCGATGGCGTAGAAATCGCCATTAAACTGTTTGAAAATCTCGGCAAACGGAGCGCCGAAATCGCGCGACGCGCGACTTGGGAGCGCCTCAGCGAGAGCCCTCGCGTCCGCCGCCGGCCCGGTGACGTAGAGCTGCGCGCGTCCACCGTAGATGATGGCGTCGTTGGTGCGGCCCATCGCGGTGACGAAATCGGGATGTGGGGGGCTCAGGGGCGCGGCGCCCATGCCGTTGATGATGCGCTCGAGTGGGAACTTAAGCTCATGCGCTTTATGCAACGCCACTTCCAACACCCGCGCGATCACCTGTGCGCCCCCGGCCAAGCTCTGCGTCGGAGCGTAAATCACGGTCAAAGCGAATGGTGCGACCTTGCACTCGCGTGTCACGCTCTCCACAATCTCGGGCGGCGGCGGACGCCCGCTTTCGATGACGAGAGTGGCGACATCGGCTTCGTCACGATAGCCGATGTCTTTCAAAACCGTCTCCTTTTGCGCGAGCGCACGAGCTGGGCCGGAACCGAGAGCGAAGAATGCATCTTTGCCGGCGCCGTGCGTCAGGCTCCACCCCGCGTATTGGCTTCCAAGGCACGCGATGACCGGCTGCGGCGAACTTACCGCGATTGTCCAGGGCCAGCGCGGAGTCGCACTATCCGGGGTGAGCCGAACTGCCCCAAGGCCCCCGAGGCAGATTTCCGCGATACGCAGCCCTGCTTCGATGCCGCCGCGCCGCTTTGCGCCGGCGTCGATCAAGGTTTCCCCGAGCAACCCGCGCGCAACCCCGAGGTTTAACATTGCGGCGTCGCGGCGCAGGGCAGCCGTCAATTTTTCGGCGCGTCTATTGACGCTTATGGTCTCGACATCGCTCAATGTTCCGCCTCGCAAACGAGAGCGATGATTTTTCGCGCCCGCTCGTTGGCGCAGATTCGCGCCAAATCGGCGGTCGCGCCGGAGGCGAGCGTCGTGCACAGGGGATCGCCGGCGGCGATGCGCGTTCCGGGCGACGGTCGGTCGACCATCCAATTTGGCCAATTCCGATCCTCACGCAACACGATGTCGCAGGGGGCGTAAACGATTTCGGCCGCATTGATCGCCAAGCTCGGCGAAGTCGGGATTAGACGTCCCTCGCAGGCGGCGACGTGATTCGCAAACAGAGCACCCTCGTTCGAATCGAACACGTCAAGCGTTGCGCCCGGCCGCGGGTTGACC
>NZ_JBAURI010000842.1:0-16984 GCF_049581145.1 Bradyrhizobium sp. | reverse complement strand
ATCCAACACCGAGCTAATCAGCTCGGCATTTTCTGCCGGGCTTCGTTAGCTTTTGTTCGCACGCGGGGAAGTTATTGCCGCAGGGAAATTATTGCCGCGACTCCGAATCCATCCTGCTCATGACCTTGCATCGACAAATGGTGGGTACTCATCCCTGCTAATTACTCCACAAGTAATAGGCACATCCGTTTCCCACCGTCATTGCGAGCCATCGGGGCGCGCGACCGCGCGGCCCGATCAGCGAAGCCGTCCATGATGCCGCAAGGGAAGCATGGATCGCCTCGTCGCTTCGCGCCTCGCGATGACGGGATTGGTGCTGGCGCCCTTGCGCCGTGCCCACCATCCGCGCGTTCAGGAAAATGGTGCGCACGCGTGCGCCCTGCGCGACACCGCGACCGGCTATTCGACGTCGGGCAGGCCCGCGAACGCGCCGCCGGCAAAGAACGGCGCGAGATTTTCCGGCTTGTATGGGCTCGAGGCGCAGATGCCCTTGGCATCGTCGGAACACAATGGCGCGGAATTGCCGTAGCGCGACAGCACGCTGCGGTGCATGCATTCATTGATCGTCGAAACCGGTTTGCCGTTCTCGTCCAGCGCCGAGTAGAGACTCTCGTTGAACTTCACGTCGCATTTGGTCATGCCGACCTCGCGCAAGGTCGGGTGATAGCGATCGAGCGCAAACAGGCCCGATGCCGAATCGTGGGCGGGCGCGGTCGCGTGGAGTTTGGACGGATCGGGCAGGCACGTCGCATCGAGCGCGAGCCCCGCGCCTTCCGCCTGTCTCGCCATCCATAGCAGCGGAATGTCGGCCAGGCCGCGCGTCCGGTAGCCGCCGCCGACGTCGGAATGGGCGCCGGCAAACCAGACCTGCTGGATGGTGACACCAGGCGGGATCGGGCCGGTCCAGAACGTCGGGGTGAAATCGTGCCGGTGCTCATCGATCGCGAGCGCCTGCACGGCGTGCTTCACCAGCGGCGACGGGCTGGTGTCATGAAAGGCAAATTTCGCCTTGTTGCTGGCCGCAAGCAGGCTGCCCGGAATGCCGAGACTGCCGACGGTATCCCAGACTCCGACAAAGGTGATCTGAGGATCGACGTGACAGGCGATCTCGCTGTTGTGCTCCTTCTGGTATTTGGCAATGAAGGCCGCCGGCGAGTGCGGCTTCGGACTGCGATAATACATCCACGCCTGCGGCAGCGCCTGCAGCGACTGGCGATACAGGATGCCGCAGGCCGTGATGAGGCCGACCAGGCTGCGCGCGGTGAAAGCGCCGCGGGAAAATCCGAACAGGTAGATCTCGTCTCCGGGGATGTAGTTTTGCGCGATGAACTGGTAGGCGGAGCGGATGTTGTCATCGACTCCGATGCCTTCGGCCCCATCGATCAGGGTTTCGAGTTTCAGCCCGGTGGTGCCGACGCCGCGCAGGTAGAGCACGATCTGGAGGATGCCGCCGGTTTCCTGCGTGGCGTGGATCGAGCGCGCCAGGATCGCGACGTTGGTATCGTTGGACTGGGTGTCGTCCGAGTCCCAGGTGCCGTCGCAACAAACGATCAACCGCTTCATGGCCGTATCCCTCGATGCCCGTAAGCGGCGCGCGACTCGCTCATCCCGCGGGATCACCCGGATGGTACGACGTGTCGCAGGCGATGCAACCTTGGATGTCGCTCCCTGGCGATAACGATCTCGTGGCCGCGCCTGCCCCGCCGCTCAACTCCGAGAATGATCGGACAGGGCTTGTTTCGCCCGTTGGCGCAGCGCGACCTCATTGCGGTGGACGAAAATCGAAAATGCATATCCGAGAGCGACAAACAGGCACAGCGAGATCACACTCAGCATTCCCGAGATCCGGTAGATTTCGGCACCCAATGCATAGGCACCGAAGCCGAACAGACACGCCCAGCAGATCCCGCCGGTTATGTTGAACAGGAAGAAACGGCCCGCCGGCATGCTGTTGGCGCCCGCGAGCAGCGCCGCGAACACGCGCAGCACCGCGACGAAACGGCCAAAGAACACGACCGCGTTGCCGAACCGAAGAAACAGATACCGGCCGATCAGCAATCGATCCGCATCGAGGCGGATGTAGCGGCCGTATCTGCGCAGAAAGCGCAAGCCGAGCCGCCTGCCGACCAGGTATCCGGCACCGTCGCCGGCGATCGCCCCTGCGGCCGCCGCCAGCACGACGACGACGATATTGATCTGGCCGGTGGTGGCGGAAAGCAGTGCGGCGGCAACGAGGATGGTCTCGCCGGGAAGCGGCACGCCGGCGCTTTCGAGCGTGACGATGCCAAAGATGATCCACGGCCCCCAGCGCGGGATCAGGCTGATCAAAACATCGGACAAAAATCCAACTCCAACAACTCCATCCTGCAAGGCACGAGCCGGCGGCAGCCGGATCAGGCCACGCGCTGATCACGGCCAGCACGTCGTTTTCCGGAAGCTGCGCACGGTGCCCTTCGACCTCATTAGCAGAGCGTCGATCAGGAGTAATGGCTGAGGAGGGTCATCTGCGGCTGGTTGACGCCTTCGTCACGTCAAGGTTACCGCGCCGGCGAGGACATCCGGGATCGCCGGCTTCGCGCCTGGCCTCGTCATCGGCGCCGCCCTGGCCATCAAACGGCGGCCTGCCCTCGCCGCTTGAAATTGGATCGCAAACCGACTTCAACCAAAAATGGTTGGCCCCGAAAATATTTCGACTCAAAGCCGGTTCAACCCGGCTCGACCAGCGCCTGAAGCGTCGCCGTGAGATCACCGGGATGATAGGGCTTGGCAAGAAATCGCCCGCCCTCGGGCAGTTCGTCCGGTCGTACATCGACGAGGCCGGACGTCGCGACGATCCTGATCGGGGGCCAGCGCCCCCGGACCGCGGCCGCCAGTTTCAGGCCATCCATGCTGCCCGGCATCTGGATGTCCGTGAAAAGGATGGCGATGTCCGACCTGGCCTCGAGTATCGCAATCGCATCGTCCGCGTTCGATGCTTCGACCACGTCGAAGCCTGCCTCTTCAATGATTTGAGCTGCGTGCAACCGGATCATGAGATCGTCCTCGACGATCAGGACGACTGGCCGGTGGGCCGCGTATCGAGAACTCATGCGGCCCGTCCTTTATCCGGAATCATTTTATTCCGGGGTCATCAAGACAAATGATCGCAGGGGCCAACGTTCCCTGCCTGGCGAACAAATGTCCGGCACCGGACATTTATTTCTCGACCCCAGGGCGGCCGCGGCTGCGCTCTCCAAGCAACGGACATTGCACGACAATCAGAACCGAGCCGTTCGGCCGCAACGGTCGGCTCTGGCGCTAAGAGCGGTACCGGACCGACAATCGGCCCGCTTCGTTCCTATATTGGAACCTTCCCGCGAGGACAGCCCTATCGGAGCGGCTTCCACCCTCTCCCTGCGAGAATGGCCCGACCGACCGGGCGGGATCTCGCAGTGCACATAAAAGTTTTGGGCCGACCGTTGGATAACAAATTGCTTGCAGCGCTGCCGCGCGATCACTTCGAATTGCTGGCTCCCCATCTTTCGACCGTTTCGATGGCTCAGGGAAAGGTTCTGGCCGAGCCCGGTGATGAATTCGATCACGTCTACTTTCCGGAAAGCGGGATGCTCTCGCTGCTGGCGGTGCTGCAGGACGGCAAAGCCATCGAAACCGCGACGGTCGGGCGCGAGGGCGTGGTCGGGGCGATGGCCGGATTGGGGCTCTACAAGTCGCTGGTTCGCGTGGTCGTTCAGCTGCCGATGATGGTGAGCATGATTCCCGCTTCGCAGTTTCGAAAGGCCGCGGCCCAAAGCGATGCCGTGCGGAACATGTGCATCCGGTATAATGAGGTGCTGCTGTCCCAGGCGCGAATCACCGCGGCCTGTAATGCACCGCACCCCGTCGAGGCGAGATTCTGCCGCTGGCTGCTGCAATCGGCGGATCGCGCGGAAAGCGACACCGTGGTGCTGACCCATGAATTTCTCGCCGAGATGCTTGGCGTCCGCCGCACCTCGGTCACCGAAGTCGCGAGCCGGATCCAGGCCGCAGGCGCCATCCGCTACACCCGCGGGCAGATCACGATCCTGAAGCGATCCGCCTTGGAGAAAATGTCCTGCGAGTGCTATCAGACACTCGTGGACCAGTCGGCGCTTCTGATCTAGACGCGTCTGGATGCCATATCCCGCCGTCGCGGTCATGGCCGGCCCACATAGCGCCTGGAAGGACGGCGTCGCTCCGTACGCCGATTGGCGTCATTCAGCCGCCGACGGGCGGTTCAATGCGTCAAGCGTTTCGGCAGAACCGCCGCGAACGGCACGGTCTCGAGCTCGCGCCCTGCGCCGTCGGCGATCACGAATGCCTCCGGGATATCGTGACCGGACCTGATGGCATCCGCGACGATATCGCGGGCGGCCAGCAGTGCTTCCTGCTTCGCCGCGCCGGCATCCTGCAGGTCGGTCCCGACTTGATCAACGATCAGCCCGTCGCCAGTCCGAATATGAAAGTAGAAGCGATGCATTGCCCTGCTCCAACTCTGAACTCACGGCAGCCAGCATACGTGATCGGCCTGCACGGCGTCGGTCCGGTGGCAGACGCAATACGCCATCAGCGAGACCAGCCGCAAAGCAAGCCGCCCGCAGCCGCCCAGGCCATTGCGGGGGGCTTATTGCAAAGGCTTCGGCTCCCTCGCCAGCCACCTGAGCGCGTCGAACCGCAAGGGATCAGGCCGGTCGCAATCCGTGCATCGGAACGTGCGCGATCCCTTGCCGCCCGGCGGCGGCGCCGGGATCAAAGGCGTCCCGCATTTCGGACATGCTGGTTGCTCGTCTTGTCCCATGGCCCGCAATCATGACCGATGACGTTCGGGATTGTCTGTCCGATGCCGGACCCTCGCAACGCCGCTCGGAAAATATCGAGAAAGACCGGGCCTGCCGAATCCGGTCTCGCCTGCGGCGGCTATCCTGGAATTCCAAGGCGGTCGCAGGTTAGTTAGGCGCCCGGCGATGGGGTGGAGGACTTGTTCTTGTCGCGCTTGAGGGCCTGCCGGATCTTGCCGGCCAGCGCTTCGCGCGTGTAGGGCTTGGCAAGAAGATCGACGCCAGGGTCCAGCCGCCCGCCATGAACGATCGAGTTTTCCGTGTAGCCGGACGTGAAAAGCACGGCAATGTCGGGCAGCCGCTCCTGCGCCTTCCGAGCCAGTTCAGGGCTTCTCATATCTCCGGGCATCACGACATCGGTGAACAGAAGGTCGATTGCATGGCCCTGTTCGATGGCACTCAAAGCGCTGGCCGCATCCCTTGCACTGAGGACGCGATAGCCGAGATCGCCCAGCATCTCGATGGCTGTCGCCCGCACCTGATCATCATCTTCCACGACGAGAATGGTTTCCGTGCCCCCGGTCTCAACCTTTGGATCGACCACGATGATGGCGTCTTCCTGCCTGGCGTTGCGGGGCAGGTAGAGCTTGACACTCGTTCCCAATCCGACCTCGCTATAGATCTTGATGTGTCCCCGCGACTGTTTCACGAACCCATAAACCATTGAGAGGCCAAGACCCGTTCCCTGGCCTTCCGGCTTGGTCGAAAAGAATGGGTCGAACGCCTGATCGGCGACTTCAGGGGTCATTCCGCAGCCGGTGTCGGTGACCGCAAGCATGACGTATTGGCCCGGCGTTACATCGCCGTGCATTCTTGCATAGACATCATCGAGTGACACGTTGCCGGTCTCGATCGTCAGTTTCCCCGCACCGCCCATTGCATCGCGCGCATTGATGGCGAGATTGACGATCGCATTTTCCAGGTTGGCCGGATCGATCATTGTATTCCACAGCCCGTCCGCCCCGATCGTCTCGATCTCCACGGCTTCGCCAAGCGCGCGACGCAGCAAGTCGCCCATGTTCGCAACCAGCCGGCCGATGTT
Organism: Bradyrhizobium sp.; assembly: GCF_049581145.1. GTDB lineage: Bacteria > Pseudomonadota > Alphaproteobacteria > Rhizobiales > Xanthobacteraceae > Bradyrhizobium. The sequence continues at coordinate 11,089 of NZ_JBAURI010000842.1, read as the reverse complement.
GACAACCCTCGGCTCTAGAGCCTGGCGCCGGCCAAACGCCAGGAGCTGACTTGCCAGCTTCGCTCCCCGGTTGACGGCGCTGCGGGCATTGGCCACGTGGCGTTCGGCGCGCTGGTTGCCGACGGTATCATTGGCGAGAAGTTCGAGATTGCCCGAAATCACCTGAAGAAGGTTGTTGAAGTCGTGCGCCACGCCGCCGGTCAGCTGGCCGATGGCTTCCATTTTCTGGGCCTGCTTGAGATGCGCGTGGGCCTCGGCCAGCTCGCGCTCGCGGCGTTTCTCGTCGGTGACATCCCGGGCAACGCAATAGATCAATTCACCGGATGGCGCAGCGGTCCATGACAGATGCCGCCATGATCCATCCTTGTGGCGATATCGATTTTCGAAGCTTGGTAATGCCTCGCGCGCGGCGCGGTCGATCGCGGCATGGCTCCGGTCGACATCGCCTGGCTCGATGAAGGCCTCGATGCTGCGGCCAATCAGTTCCTCCGCCGCATAGCCGAGAGTCCTGGTCCAGGCCGGATTGACGGCACGGACGACGCCGTTCCGATCGATCACCAGAAGCATGTCCTGTGAAACCCGCCAGATCTCGTCGCGCTCGCGGGCGCGTTCGGCCACCTGGGCCTGAAGGGTCAGGTTGAGATGCCGCAAGGCGTCTTCCGCGCGCTTGCGATCCGTCGCCTCCGCGGCGGTCACGAGAACACCTCCAACGCCGGTGGGAGAGGTTTCGTCGGGGACCGGGCTGTAACAAACGGTAAAATACCCGGTTTCCCAGCTTGAACCACGCCGCTGAATCGTCAGCGGACGATCCTCCGAAAACACCCCCGGGCTTCTGCCAGATAGAATATCCTCGTGAACAGGTAACAGCTCGGACTGGACTTCCGGCCAGGCTTCGCGAAACGGCCGGCCCAAAGCCCAGGGATGCTTGTCCGCCAGAATGTGCTTGTAGCCGTCGTTATAGACCAGCGTGAGATCCGGTCCCCACCGCAGCGCCATCGGAAATCCGGATGCGCATATGATGTCGACGATCAGTTTGAGTGCCGGGGACCAGGATTCGGCGGCGCCCAGAGACGTCGCGGACCAGTCATGCAAGGCAATGAGCGCCGCCATTTCATGTGTGGGCGCGAGCGCCGGTTTGGGTCGATCACCTTCGGATGTCCCAACTACCATCGCGCGATCATCCGTTGTTCCTCAATCAAAATCCGCTTTTGTGGCAAAGTATCAAGGCGCAAAGACCGCCGCGCGTCCACTGCTCCGCGCGGTGGTTGCGCAACTCCATGCCGGTCGTTTGGCTGGTCCGATACCGGACGTATCAAAACGCGACACGCCCAGGGGGCTGCGACCCCTGGCGGGCGGTCGGGCCCGCCGTGCAGGATTTGCGTCCACGCGCCCGGGCGGTCGTGGGCTTTTCCGCGCACTGAACTTCCATCCGGACGGCGAGGTCCCCGGCCGGCCTGCAGCCCGGCGATGGGGGGCGTGGCGACGAAGCGCGAGTTGGAAAATCGCGCGGATCGGCACAATCATCGGCGCTTTTGCTCCTGCTCTGGACTCAGATCATAGGCCCCGCCTTTTGCCGTCTTTCAATCCGGCGACTTCCGCGAGTTCGTTCAACAGGAAACGGATCTCGTAAGGTTTGGACACCACCGGAAGATTGGCCAGCGCAGCGGGCCTGGCGAAACTGTCGGAATAGCCGGTCGCCAGCACGACCGGAATGTCCCGTTCACAAACCAGCGCGGCGATCGGCCACGCCGGTTTGCCGCCGAGGTTGACATCCAGCAGGGCGATGTCGAAGTCCTGGTCGACCGCGGCTCTCAGGCCGTCGCCGAGGCGCGCATAGGGTCCGACGACCGTCGCGCCGGCCTGTCTGAGCACGTCGGCCACATCAGCCGCGATCAAGCCGTCATCTTCGACCACGAGCACTTTCGCCCCGGTCAGTGATCGTGCTGCAAAGGCTTCTCGTTCGATCTGGCCGACGTTCGAACTGGCCGGTGCCGCCGGCGCCGAGACCTGGACCACCTTGTCGAAGGGGATATCGATGATGCAGCGGACGCCGGCAGGCTCCATCATGAGCTCGACCTTGCCGCTGACGTCCTCGGCAAAGACCCGTTCGAGCAGGGTGCGGCCAAATCCGCGTCGCCGCCTTGCCTTGACCCGCGGCCCTCCGCGCTCCGTCCAATGGAAGACGAGCCAACGCTTCTCGTTCTTGACGATCTCGTTCCAGGCCAGGGTGACCTTGCCGGCCTCCACCGAGAGACTGCCGTGCTTGATCGCGTTGGTGATGAGCTCGTGCAGCACCAGCGCGAAGGAGAGCGCGGTTCGCGGCTCCAGCGCGTAATCGCCGCCGGCGATGCTGATATTGCCCTCGAGCTGGGAGCGCTGTGCGGCAATCTCGTCCTCGACAATGGTCTTCAGCGAGGCGCCCTCCCATCGCGCGGCGGACAACAGGCTGTGCGCCTTCGACATCGACTGCAGCCGTTTTTCGAGCGAGGCCGTGAAGCTGGCCAGACTGTCGGCGCTCTTGCTCGACAGCCGCACCAGCGACTGGATCGTGGCAATGGTGTTCTTGACCCGATGATCGAGCTCCGCCATCAGCAGATCCTGCCGGGTTCGCGCCTTCGCCTGTTCGCGCAACGACTGGTCGATCCAGTGCAGCACGACTTCCAGAATCGTGGTTCGCAACAGATTGGCGGCGTCGATTTCGATCGCCTCCCAGGGGCGCGACCGCTCGGTCACGGTTTCCTGCCAGGCGGCAAAGGATTGGCGCGGGGTCAGCCGATCGCCGAGCGGACCCGTGGTGACCGGCTTGGTCGGATCTCCAGCCCAGGTCACGGTCGCGACGACCTCCGGCAGAAACCAGAGCACGTAGTCGCGCGGACGCCGCGAGACCGACAGCGACAGCAGGCCCGCGCCGCGGTCCAGGAAATCGCGGGCCTGCGGAAAAGCCTGCGCGAGCCGATCGGTGTGGAATACGCCTTCGGGCTGGGTTCGATTCAGCCAATCGACCAGGAGATCGAGCTGCGCGTCACTGGGCGTCCGGCCGAGCGCGAAATTCTCGCCCTCCACTCGCACCACCACGCCGGCGGCCCGGATGTAGTCCAACAGGTTCGGGCGCGATCCGATCAGCGCCTCGGCCAGCCCGCTCTGCGTCATCGCGCGCATGAGCTGGTCGTGCACATCGCGTACATGAAAGCGATCGTTGGCGTCGGCAAGTTCAAGCGTGCTGCCGAGGTGAAGCGAGGCCAGTTGCGCAAAGACTTCAAGCGCGAGCCGCAACCGGCCGCTGAGATAAAGCGGCGCCGCCGCATGGCAGGCGATCAGGCCCCAGAGCCGGCCGCCGACCATCAGCGACAGCGACATCGACGAGCGCACGCCCATATTGGCGAGATATTCCAGATGAATCGGCGACACCGCGCGGAGCCGGCTGAAACTCAGGTCCAGCGGCTGGCCGGTCTTGGGATTGAGGTTCGGAAACAGAGCCTGCGGCGTGTAGACCGCATCCGGGATGTAGCGGATCCAGCTTCTGCGATAGAGCTCGCGCGCCTGGACGGGAATATCGCTCGCCGGATAATGCAGGTCCAGATAGGACGGCACCTCGTCCGAGGACCGGCTTTCCGCCACGACATGTCCGCTGTCGTCCTCGCGGAAGCGATAGACCATGACGCGATCGTAGCCGGTGACCTGCTGCACCTGCTGCGCCAGCGATTGCAGCAGCGCCTGCAGGCTTTCGGCCGGCCGCAGCCGGCCGATCATCGCGTTGACGAGATCCAGCACGTCGTCGGCGGGCAGCGGGCGCTGCGGCTCCAGCTCGAGAATGACCAGCCCGTCGTGGAGATGCGCCGTCGCGTCGATGCGGTTGTTAAGGATTTCGACCTCCAGCGCCAGCGACGAGCGCGGCGTGGCGGTCCCGGCCGCGAATTGCGCCTCCAGCCGCAGCTTCGCGGCCGATCCGATCTGCGCCTCGAGCTTCTGGCCGATCAGGCTTTGCCGCGGCAGGCCGAAATATCTTTGCGTATCGCCCGCCACCTGGACGATTTCGAGGGTCTGCGGGTCAAAGGCGATCAACGCGCCGTGGGGTTGGATCGAGCCCGGCATATGGATCGGTTCGCGATCACAGCTCGTGAGATCGACCTCGCCGAAGTCGTCCATGCCAACCCAACTGAAATTGCCTTGGTTCGCTCTTTATTGCGCTGCGCCGCTTGACTTGCAAGATGCCCTGGACCGCAGCTCTTGCTCAAAAAGCGCAGTTTCGCCATGGTTGCATTGAACCTTCGAGGCCTCACAGCGAGTTCGCAATGTCGACCATCCGACAAAAGGTCGCGCTCCAATTCACCGACGCGGAAAAGCCATATTCGCGCAAGCGGATGATAGGAAAAGGATTTTCCACGGAGCGCGTGGTCATCGAGCGGAACTCCCCGTTCGATTACAAATGGTCGGGCGCTACCCACTACCTGGCATTGCACAACCTGCGTCTCGCCGATGGGGAGACTTTCCTCGACGGCGAGCGTACGTCGCGGCTCTGCGATTTGGGCAACCGGATGACGTTCATTCCCAGCGGCAGCGTCATCTCGGGCTGGTCGGCTCCGAAAAAGCATCCCAATTCATTTACCGCGCTCTATTTCCGTCACGGCGAGATGTCCGACGAACTGTCGGAGCACTACGGGTCCTGCGATCTGTTTCCCAGCGTCTATTTCGAGGATGCGGCGCTGCTTGCGACCATGCAGAAGTTGAGCGGCCTTCTCGTCCAGCCCGGCGCCGACGATCAGATCTATGCCGAGAGCCTGGGCCTGCTGGCGGTGATGGAGCTGTTGCGAATGCAGAAGGCCGCGCCGAAGCAGCGCGCGGTCTCAAAAGGTGGCCTTTCGCTGCGTCAGCAAACGATTCTGCGTGAGTACATCGAGGACTTCCTGCACACCGACATTTCGCTGTCGGATCTCGCGGGCGTGGTCGGACTGACCCGATTTCATTTTGCCCGTGCCTTCGCGGTCACGTTCGGCGAGCCACCGCACCGATACGTGTCACGACGGCGGATCGACCTTGCCCGGCAGCTGTTGCAGGATACCAGTCTCGGGATCAACGAGATCGCGGAAAAGGTCGGGCTCAAGACCGCAACCATGCTCTCGCGCCACATGCGCAAGCTGGTCGGCGTGACCCCGAGTCAGTTTCGCCGTGATCGGCCGTTGTGAGACACGATCCGGATCCGCGCATCACTCGACCATCCGCAGACGCGCCCAAGCGCAAGGACGGCCAGCAACCGATGCTCTCAGCCGTCGCTCGCATGCGGTCGAGCGCGAAGAGATTAGACACGCACACGCCCGTGGCGCCGGTCTGTTCGAAATTGCCCATGCCGCATCGCCCATGAGGATATCAATGCGTGAAAATTCCATTTGCTTGATCGCCATCGCGGCGATCGTCGTCCTGCTCCCGGCAGCGCCCTCGCGGGCGGCCGAGTCGTTGTCGCGCAAACCGGGGCAGTGGGAGGTCAAGACCAGCATCGCGAACGCGCCGACCCAGCTTGTCCGGCAATGCATCGACGCCGCGACCGACGAGATGCTGCAGTCGAGCGCAGGTCCGTTCAACGCGGCCGCCTGCCCGCAGCGCAACGTGCAGCGGCTGGCGAATGAGACCTCGATCGACTCGGTCTGCACGTTCGCCGGCAAGCCCGCAACGGCCCACGCGGTCGTGGTCGGGAGCCTCGATAGCGCCTATACGATGACCGTCACGGCGCGGAGCGAGGCTCTGCCGGGCGGCGCGATGACCATGACGATGGAGGCCAAATGGCTCGGTCCCTGCACCGCGGACCAGAAGCCGGGTGACATCGTGCTGAGCAACGGGACCAAGATCAACGTCCCCGACGCGCTGCAGCGCATGCATCTGCCAACCAACCCGATCAACCAGCGTTGAACGCCGCGCATCGTGATAGTTGCGCCGTCTCTCCGAACCTCATCCTTGGGAGCATCGCGTAAGCGATGCGTCTCGAAGGATGGACGCGGGCGACGGCCGTGCAAGCGGCCATCCTTCGAGACGCAAGCCTTCGCCCCTCGCGGGCGAAGGCTTGCTCCTCAGGATGAGGGCAGAGCGCCTGGACGCGATGGGTTTCATGGCATCACGCGTCCAGTCGTCCTTTATTGCTCGCCTTTTCCCCGGGAAAAACCGGTGTCCGCCCACCATGTCGCGGCCCGCTCGCATGCCATTGCGGGAAAATGCCCAGCCGTGGCCTTTGCCAGGGCTCGCAATCCCGCTAAGACTCGATGGCCGACCGAGCGGTCGCCAATGCGGACAGGGCCTGTGCGTCACCCGGACTCCCTTCACACGAATCAGGCCGCCGACGCCGCTTCCGGCTTTGCGTGATGGCGAAGCGGGTGCGGGCGGCGGCCGCAAATCCAGGCTCTAGAGCGCTTTCCGTTTAGATTGACCATGAAACCTCAGGCACCATGCGCGGAAAGCGCTCCAGATTCGATGTTTGTCGCATTTCCTTTCGGAAAACCGGTGTCCACTTTTCCGGGAAATGCTCTAACCACAGGCTGAGATCATCGTGAGCGCTCCCGGAATCCGTCAATCTGCGATCGCGCGCATTCGCGCATTGTTGAACCAGCCGCCCCATCACTACCGCCCGGCGACCACGATTTTCCTCGATCTCAGCGTCGATCGCATCGCAGACGAATTGCAGCTCGCGGCGCGCGGAACCGAGCGCGGCGCGGAGAACCGGCCGACCACGGAGGCGCAGGCGCTGGACGATATCGAGCATCGCATCGTCGAACGCATCGAGGCGCACAAGCAGGATGCCAACACCATCTATCTCGATCATCTGCATACCTACGACGAAAGGGTCACCGCGCTGCGATTCGAGGAGCGCTTTGCCACCATCCAGCAGGCCGCGCCTGAAGCCGTCGGCGATTTTCGCGTCGAAGCCACGATCGGCCGCGACGAGCTGTTCGTGCTGCGCCGCCGCCTCAATGAATCCGAGCTCGAGCGCGAGCGGTTTCGCGCCCGCCACCGGATCGAGCGTCCGGCCCGGCTGTCGAGCCCGGGCAAGGTCATCCTGAAGATCGGCGTGCTGGCCATCCTGTTCATCATCGAGGTGGTGATCAACGGCAGCTTTCTCGCCAGGGCGAATGTCGGCGGCCTGCTCGGCGGCGCGGCGCAGGCGGTGACATTCGCAGCGCTCAATATCATCGCCAGCTTTTTCTGGGGAATGGTGCTGATCAGGCTGGTCAATCGCCGGAACTATGGTCTCAAGCTGGTCGGCCTGCTGTCGTTCCTTTGCTACCTCGGATTCGCTGCCGCGCTCAATCTGACCCTGTCACATCTTCGCGAGATTCCGCCGGCCGTGAGCGTGACCGACCAGGTCGGTCAGGTCGTTCTGCATCGGCTGCTGACGGCGCCAGTCGCGCTCACCGACATCAACTCATGGGTGCTGTTCGGCATCGGCCTGTTGTTCTCGCTGATCGCGATGACCGACGGCCTGCTGTTTTTCGATCCCTACATGGGCTATGCCGGCCTGGAGCGGCGCTGGATCGAGGCGACCAGGCAATTTGCCAATGCGCGCAGCGAATTGATCGACCGGCTGCAGGATATTCGCGAGGATGCCACGGAGACCATGAACGAGACCGCACGCGACCTCTCGGTTCGGCGCAGCGAATATGATGCCCTGCTGCAGGGACGCGAGCGCCTCGCCCAGCGTTTCAGCCAGCATCAGAACCAGATCGAGCAGGCCGGTCGCGCCCTGCTCGAAATCTATCGCGAGGCGAACCGGCATGCCCGCTCGACCCCGGCCCCGGCGCATTTCGCGACTCCCTATACGCTGGAGCGCATCGCCTATGCCGGAGGCGAACCGAATTCCGGCGCGCTCGACAATCTGCGCAACATGATCGCCGAGACCCAGGAGCTGCTCAACGTGCAGATCCGGGCCATCCACGACGCCTTCGACGGCGCCGTGCGCACCTATCGCGAGATCGACGAATTGCTGCCGGAGAAGAAACCGGAGAAGACATATGGCTAGGCGGCGTCCGAGGCCACGCGGCAGGTCCGGAATTGGCTGGTCGGGCCTGGCCGGCGCGCTGCTGCTGCTGCTGGCGGTCGGGTCCGGCGGTGCGCTGGCCTATTTCTATGTCTCGGCGCCGCCGCGTCCGCTGCTCGACTCCGAGAGCCTTTGTCCGGTCAGCGGTCCGCAGGGCATCACGGTGGTTCTGGTCGACACCTCCGACGACCTGCCCGAGACGACGCAGCGGGACGTTCTGGGCCTGCTCGACGATCTCATCACCACGCTTCCGCCATTCCACAAGCTCGACATCCGGGTGCTCGATATCGCCGGCGAGCGCAGCCGTTCGCTGTTCTCGAAATGCAATCCCGGCGATGGCGCGGGATTGAGCGAGTGGACCGACAATCCGCGCATCGCCCGCCTGCGCTGGATCGAGGATTTCCGAAAGCCAGCGGCTGATGCCGTGACAAGCAGCGTCACGGCGGCGAAGGCGATCAGCTCGCCGATCATGGCCGCGATCCAGAACATCGCCATCGACCAATTCTCCAGCGCGGCGAGCCAGAGCATCGGAAAGACGCTCTACGTGATTTCCGACATGATCGAATTCACCAGGGATTACAGCCAATATCCCCGCGCGGGCGATCTGTCGTTCGCCCGTTACAAGCAGTCCCCGGCCTATCCCAAGTTCCGGACCGACCTGCATGGCGCCAACGTCATCATCCGCTACGTGACGCGGCTGTCGAATGGTCAGCCATTGATCGACGGGACGGCGCACATGGAGTTCTGGAAAGCCTGGATCGAGGACAACCGCGGCAGGTTTGGCGGCGTCAAGCGGCTGCAGGGAGCCTGACGGATGGCGGCCTACGACACCAGACCCGCGCTGCCGCCCGGCATGCTCAACGGGCTCTTGTTCTTCGCCGTCGTGATCGCCGGCAGCGGCTACATCGTCGTCTCCAAGCTGAGCGGCTTCGGCGCCCTGCTGGTCACGGCGGTCCCGGTGCTGTTCATGGTCGGATACGCCGTCATGCTCGGGACGCGCCTGTTCCGGCTGCGTGACGACCAGTCCGGCGACAATCTCTACTACATGGGATTCCTGTTCACGCTCACCAGCCTGGCGGTCTCGCTCTATCAGTTTTCCGCGGCCGGTTCGGCCGAGCAGATCGTGCAGAATTTCGGCATCGCGATCGGCTCGACCATCGCGGGCATCACGCTGCGGATCCTGTTCAACCAGATGCGGCGCGATCCGGTCGAGGTCGAAGCGACCGCAAGGCTGGAGCTGGCCGAGGCCTCGCGCCGGGTGAAGCGCGAACTCGAGAGCTCGATCCTGGAATTCGGTTATTTCCGCCGCATGACCCAGCAGACCATCACCGACATGCTGGACGAGGTCCGCGAAAGCATCGGCGCCGCGCACCGGCAATTTGCCGGCGAAATCAAGCGGCTCGTGATCACCGCTGGCGAGCCGTTCGAGGAGGCCTCCAGGAACTCCGGGGCGACCCTCGGCAGCCTGAACGATCGGACGGTTCAGGTCCTCGAGGTCTCCAGGCAATTGGTGCAGGAAGGCGAACAGCTGGCAAAGAGCACCACCAGCATCGTCCAGGCCATCGATGCCCTTCTCGCCGGGCTCGCATCGCATCACGTGCCCGAACAAACCATCGAGAGCAGGCTGGCGCCGATGATCGAGGATCTCGCCCGCGCGGTCAACACGCTCACCACCAGCGCCGAAGCCCAGGCCAAGAACGTGGATATCAACTACAAATACGCCCAAAGCGTCGTCGTGGCCATCAGACAACTGCTGCAGGAACGACAGGCCGCGGAGGCGGCGCGCTCCGGCGCGGAGCCGTGGCGGGATTCGCGGGCGCGCGACCGATAGGCCCCAATAGATCAACCTCTGGATCAAGCGAGTTTCGCCATGGACGGGCAGATCATTCAGCAGGGCTCCTCGTACCGGCGCGGCCTGGTGCTCGGCCTGACGCTGGCCGAGATCATGATCCTCTTGGTATTCTGCCTGTTGATCGCGATGGCGACCATTTTGCAGCGGGAACAGACCAGGCGCATCGCCGTCGAACAGGAGCTGCAGCAACAGCGGCTTCAGAATGAGCGCAACCGCAACGTCGTCGCCAGGCTGCGCGACAGCGCGGCTCTCGTCGAACGGCTGCAGAGCCTGTCCGGGCGCAGTGATCCCAAGGAGATCGACCAGTACTGGCGTGAGCTTGCGGACAGCCGGACCGTGGTGAACCAGATCGACGACAGCGGCCTGTCGGTCAAGGAGATCAGCGAAGGCATCGCGACCGCCGCGGCACTGCGCGCCAACGGCATCGATGTCGAGAAGGCGATTCGCGATTCGCAGCTCGTGGCCGCGATCGACCGCGCCATCACCAAGCCCGGGGAGCCGCCGGCCACCACCGAGGTCATCCTGGATACCCTCACGCGCGGTCAGGCCGGCCATCAATGGCCTCCGATCATCAAGATGAGCGAGGCCGATGGCTATTACTTCAAGTCCGGCAGCGCGGAGCTGTCGCCGACCTTCCAGGACACGCTGGTCCACGACACGCCCGGCAAGATTCTCGACGACATCCGGAAATACGACGTCGATATCATCGAGGTCGTCGGCCACACCGATGAACGGCCGATCGGCATCCGCCAGTACTCCAATCTCGACCGCGATCTTCTGCCGGTCCTCAAGAACACCGCCGGCGTCGCCAGCCTCAGCCCGGCGGACAATGCGGGGCTTGGGCTGGCGCGCGCGGTCGCCGTGGTGAGCGTCTTGCGCCAGAGCCCCTTGCTGGCCGGATACAAGATCATTCCGCTGTCAGGCGCTCAACTCGTGAACACCGACGAGACCCTCGCGATTGCGGGCTCGCCCGAGAACATCGAGGAACGGCGACGCATCGAAATCCGCTTGCGCAAATCCGTACCCAATGAGGGGACCGCGGCCATCGCGCCCGCGCCGGTCGGTACGACTCCCTAGAGCAACGCGCAGCAGATTTGTCTATTGGTAGGGTGGACAAAGGCGCCCTCGCGCCGCGCCCACCATCTTTTTTCGCGGAGGCGGAGAAACGGCAGGCACGCCTATCACGCTTGCCGCAAACTCACCGATGCGCTTCACTTACC
>NZ_JBAURI010000841.1:0-2549 GCF_049581145.1 Bradyrhizobium sp. | reverse complement strand
GGCGTGTACAGCGCCTTCAGGTCGCGGCCGATCATCAGCCGGATCATGGCGGCATGGCTGAGCTCGTCGCGCGCCAACTCGCCCACCGTGCGCCCGTCGCGCAGCACCACGACGCGGTCGGCGCAGCTCATGATCTCGCCCAGCCGGTGCGAGATATAGATCACCGAGATGCCCTGCGCCTTGAGGTCGGCAATCACCTCCAACAGCCGCTCGGTCTCCGCAAGCGTCAGGCTGGAGGTCGGCTCGTCCATGATGATGACGCGGGCGTCGATCGAGAGCGCCTTGGCGATCTCCACCATCTGGCGCTGCGCGATCGACAGGTTGTCGACCAGCGTATCCGGCGTGAAATCGGCGCCCAACCGCTGCAGCAGCGGCGTGACGCGGGCGCGCATCTGCGCGTTGTCGACGAGCTTCAGCGGGCCGCCGGCCAGCTTTTCGCGCCCGATGAAGACGTTGGCCGCGACGTCGAGATTCTCGAACAGGTTCAGTTCCTGGTGCACGAAGGCGATGCCGGCCCGCGTCGCCCCGCTCACCGTCATCCTGGCGTGCTCGACATCGCCGATGCGGATCGTGCCTGTGCTCGGCGTCAACACGCCGCCCACGACGCGCATCAGCGTCGACTTGCCGGCGCCGTTCTCGCCGATCAGCCCCAGCACCTCGCCGCGATAGACGCGCAGACTGACGTCGTCGAGCGCCCTGACGCCGGGATAGGTCTTGCTGATCCCCGTGAGTTCGAGCAGCGTCTCCGCCATCAGGCGTTTTCCTCCAGCACGACGCCCGGCCGCCTCTGGCAGCCGGGACGGTGAAGCACAGCAGCTAGTTCAGCGATTTCGAAGTTCGAATCATATCAGGCGTCGCCATGCAGTCGCTTCCCCCCTCCTTCCGCGCGCGTAGCGCGTGGTGGGGAGGGGAGAAATCGCGGACCCATATGACAAGTTTCACAAAATCGATCGTCTGGACGTCTCAAGTTACTTCTTCAGCAGTTCTTTCATTTGTGCGGTGAACTCCGCGACGTTGGACTTGTTGATCACCTTGGTCGGCACGATGACCCTGCTGTCCGCCGGGATCCAGGACTTGTCGCCATTCAGCGTCTTGATGATGTCGGTGGCGGAGAGGTAGCCGAACTCGTAGGGCTGCTGCACCACCGTCGATTCGATCGTGCCGTCGGAAATGCCGCGCAGCGTGCGCTGGTCCTCGTCGAAGCCGACGATCTTCACCTTGCCGGCCTTGCCCGCCGCCTTCACCGAATCATAGATCAGCGGTGTCTCGTAGCTCCACAGCCCGGACATCAGCGCGATGTCGGGATATTTGACCAGCACGTTCTCCATGTTGGCCTTGGCCTTGGCGGAGTCCACCTGGTCGGTGAAGACGTCGACCAGCTCGACCTTGGTGCCGGCGATCGCCTCCTTGATGCCCTGCACCCGCTCGCGGGCGTTGTCGGCGTCCATCGTGCCGACGAACAGCGCGATCTTGCCGCCGTCCGGCAGCGCCTTCTTGATCTCCTCGCCCGCCTGCCGCCCGGCCGCGACGTTATCGGTGCCGATATAGGCGAGACGCTTGCTCTGCGGCGCATCGCTGTCGGTCGTGATCAGCACGGTCTTGGCCGCGACCTTGTCGAGTTCTTCGGTGGCGTGCGCCGCATCGTCGACCGAGATCGAGATGCCGGCGATGCCGCGCACCAAGAGGTCGTCCAGCTCGCGGCGCTGGCCCGCCGCGGTGCCCTCGTTGGTGACGATCAGCTGGATATTGTAGTCCGGGTGTTCCTTCTGCGCCTTCTCGAGTCCGCGGCCGGCGATGGTCCAGAAGTCGGCCGCGACATTGGTCACCAGCACGACGGTCTTTTTCTCCTGGGCCTGCGCCACTCCCGTGGCCATCGCGACCACGGCTGCGCTCGCCAATAGCGGCGCGATCAATCTCTTCATTGGATCCTTCATGTGCTCCTCCCTTTTTTCGTCGCCCCGGTATGAGGGGATTGACGCACGACGCTTCGGCGCCTTATTTTATTTATACGGCGAACAAATTATGCGAAATAATTCGGCAGTCAAGGCTGTTCTTGCTGCAATGCTCAAGCTCTAGTGGTATACGGAATAAGGCAAGTCCATCTTCTCCGACACTTCGGGTATGTCCGTGCGCTTTCATCTCGTTTCACAGATTGATTAATTTCACTGAGCGAATTAATAAAACCGGCATGGATGAGCAGCCCGAGCCGCCGAGACGTGCATCAGGCGTGGCCCGCGGAGCGAACCGCGGCCGCCTCGTCGACGTGCTGCGACGCCAGGGGCCGTCGCCGCGGGTCGAGCTCGCCCGCAGCACGGGGCTGAGCTTCCCGGCCATCTCGGCCATCACGTCGAAACTGATGGCGGAAGAACTGCTGTGCGAGGCCGAAACCGAGACGGGCGCGGCGATGCCGCCGGGCACGTCGTGGCCCGACGATCCCGACGAGGAGGATTTGGACGGGCTGAATGGCCGCCGCCGTGGCCGGCCGGCCGTGCTTCTGACCCTGAACCCGGCGTTCGGCCGGGTCATTGCGGTCTCGCTGCGCATGAACC
>NZ_JBAURI010000840.1:0-2159 GCF_049581145.1 Bradyrhizobium sp. | reverse complement strand
GCGGTGAAAGCTACGTGGCTCTGGCCGAAGGCCTGCAGAACGCGCTGTGGGCTCTTGGCGGCGCGCCGCTCGAGCATCGCAGCGACAGCCTCTCGGCGGCGTTCCGCAATCTGGACAAGGACGCACGCGAGGACCTCACGCGACGCTACGACGCGCTGTGTGCGCATTACGGCATGCAGCCGACACGCAACAACCGGGGCGTGGCGCACGAGAACGGTGCCATCGAGAGCTCCCACGGCCATCTCAAGAGCGCGATCCGCGACGCGCTGCTGATGCGCGGGGGCGGCGACTTCGACGATCTCTGCGGCTACCGCCGCTTCATCGACGAGATCGTCAGTCGCAAGAACGCCCACAACGTCAAGCGTATCGAGGCCGAGCGGCCGGCTTTGCAGCGTCTGCCCGGACATCGAACCGCCGATCATGAGGAGACCGTCGTCACTGTTACCTCGTCGGGCGGCTTCACGCTGCGGAAGGTGTTTTACACGGTGCCATCCCGGCTCATCGGCCATCGTCTGCGGGTGCGGCTATATGATGACCGCCTCGACGTCTTCGTCGGCGGGACCAGGCTCATGACCCTGACACGGGGACGCGCCGCCGCCGCCGGCCAGCGCGCCCATGTCGTCGATTACCGCCATGTGATCCACGCCCTGCGCCGCAAGCCCATGGCATTGCTCAATCTTGTGTATCGCGACCAGCTGTTCCCCCGCGATGCCTATCGCCAGACATTCGACCGACTGCTCGAAAAGCTGCCCGCGAAGTCGGCCTGCCGCCTGATGGTCAACCTTCTGGCACTTGCCCATGAGCGTTGCTGCGAGGCCGAACTCGCCACACTGCTCGCCGCCGATCTCGCTGCCGGTCAGCTCCCCGATATTGCGGCATTGCGCGAACGCTTCGCACCCGATCCCGCCGCGCTGCCCGACGTCGTCGTCCACCTCATGCCGCTGATCGCTTACGAGGTGCTGCTCGGCGCCGATATGGGCGCCGATCGGGGAGAAGCGGCATGACCGAGAGCATCGACGCTTCCCGGCTCACACTGATGCTCAACGACCTGCGCTTGCCGGCGATCAAGCAGGATTGGTTGGGATTTGCCGATCGGGCGGACAAGGAGAGTTGGCCCGCCGCGCGCTTCCTCGCCAAGCTTGCCGAACACGAGATCGCCGAACGCGACCGCCGTCGCCTTGCACGCCATCTCGCCGAGGCCCAGCTACCGCCTGGAAAGACCCTGGACAGCTTCGACTTCGACGTCGTGCCGATGGTCTCCAAGGCGCACGTCCTGGCGATCTGCGCCGGTGACAGCTGGCTCGAAAAAGGCGCCAATCTGCTGCTCATCGGCGGCCCGGGTGGCGGCAAGACGCATCTGGCCTCCGCCATCGGCCTGGCCCTGGTGGAAAACGGCTGGCGTGTGCTGTTCGCGCGCACGTCCGATCTGGTGCAGCGGCTTCAGCTGGCACGCCGCGAGTTGGCGCTGGAAGCCGCCATCAACCGGCTGGATCGCTTCCACCTGCTGATTCTTGACGATCTGGCCTACGTCAGCAAGGACCAGGCGGAAACCTCCGTCCTGTTCGAGCTGATCAGCGCTCGTTACGAACGACGATCCACTCTGATCACCGCAAATCAGCCCTTCGGAGCATGGGGCAAGGTCTTCCCAGATCCCGCCATGACGCTCGCGGCGGTCGATCGTCTTGTTCACCACGCCACGATCTTCGAAATCAACGTCGACAGCTTCCGCCGGCGCGCCGCCATCGAACGCAAGCAAAAACACGCCGGACGCCCGCAAAACTACGCCACAACCAAAGACATCAGCGGACCCGCGCCGCGCGACAATCATACAGCAACTTAGCCCTTGCCAGCGACAATCAGAATGGCAATAGTCGTTCCCGTCGCGGTCACATCTTCTCATCCAGATTGACGCGCTCTCTCATCCAGATTGTCGCGCAATAGCTTGACCGGCAGTCCGGCATCCCACCGCCTCGTCGAGGTGCCCCGCTCAGGCCCCAGCCTGGAGCGGAATGGCCGTCGGTGCCGCCGCGGGGCTCCGCTACGAGACCTTCCGGCGGCTTTCTATCCGCGTTGACACGGCGCGGCCGATGCTGGACGCGCTCTCTGGGTTCATGGTGTATAGGCTTTGTGCGGGCGCGAGAAGGGACGCAGGATGAAGA
>NZ_JBAURI010000839.1:0-1620 GCF_049581145.1 Bradyrhizobium sp. | reverse complement strand
GGCCCCTTTCGCGCAAATTCCGGCAGGCGCGGGTCTGCCGATTTCGCGCTTTACGCCACCCGCCCGCTCCGGAACGCCTCGACCGTCTGCATGACGCCGCGCAGCTCCGCCAGGCCCTTGAGACGGCCGATGAACGAATAGCCGGGGTTGACGCGCTTCTTGCCGTCGTCGCCGAGCAAATGCCCGTGGTCGGGGCGCATCGGGATTTCGGCGTCCGCGCGGCCCTCGGCGCGGCGGCGCTCCTCTTCGGACATTAGCGCCGCGACGAGGCGGACCATGTCGGTTTCGCCGGCGAGATGGTCGGCCTCGAAGAACGAGCCGTCCGGCTCGCGCTTGACGTTGCGCAGGTGGGCGAAATGCACTCGGGGGCCGAACTCACGCGCCATGGCGACGAGGTCGTTCTCCGGGTTCGAGCCGAACGAGCCGGCGCAAAGCGTGATCCCGCAGGCAGCCGAGGGCACGGCGGCGAAGAGCTTGCGAACGTCCTCGGCCGTCGACATGACCCGCGGCAGGCCGAAGATCGGGAACGCCGGATCGTCGGGATGGATGGCGAGGCGCGCGCCTTCCTCCTCGGCGACGGCCGCGATCTCGCGCACGAACGCGATCAGATTGGCGCGGAGGTCTTCGACCCCCACATCGTTGTATAGGGCGAGAGCTCGCCTGAAGGTCTGCCGGTCATATGTGAAATCGCGCGCCGGCAGCCAGTCGATCAGCGTCTGCTCGAGCCCGCCGATTTCGTCCGGCGTCATCGCCTCGAACCGCGCCCGCGCCGCCGCGACGCGCTCGGGCGCATATTGGGCCTCGGCGCCGTCGCGCTCGAGGATGAAAAGGTCATAAGCCGCGCAATCGACGGCGTCGAACCTGAGCGCCGTCCCGCCGTTGGCGAGCGGCCAGTTGAGGTTGGTGCGGGTCCAGTCGGTGATCGCCATGAAATTGTAGCAGAAGGTCTTGACGCCGGCGCGCGCAGCATTACGGATCGACTGCTTATAGTTGTCGATCCTGACGCGGTAGCCGCCGCTGCGGGTCTTGATCTCCTCGCCGACGCCGATGCTCTCGACCACCGGCCATACGAGCCCCGCCGCTTCGATTTCGGCTCTACGCTTTAGCACCTCGTCTTCGCTCCAGACCTCGCCGCGGTTCATATGATGCAGCGCGCTGACGACGCCGACCGCGCCCGCCTGGGCGACGTTTTCGAGGCTGACCGGATCGTCCGGCCCGAACCAGCGCCAAGTCTGCAGCATCGAGTCCTCCCTTGACGTTTCTCCCCTCTCCCTTTTTGGAGTGGGATTGGAGGTGAGGGTTAGATCTTCCGTCCCATGGTGAGAAACTTCTCCGCCCTCGCGTTGCGCAACTCATCCGGGCTCAGGCCGTGGAGCGACTTCAGGCCGTCGCTGATCGCATGGCCGGTCGCCGCGACCGCGGCGAGCGGATCGCGGTGCGCGCCGCCCAAGGGTTCGGCAATGACGCCGTCGATGATGCCGAACTTGATGAGGTCCTGGGCGGTGATCTTCATGTTTGTCGCTGCTTCCTGGGCGCGCGACGAATCGCGCCACAGGATCGAGGCGGCCGCCTCGGGGGAGGCGACGGTATAGATCGCGTGCTCGAGCATCAGCACGATGT
>NZ_JBAURI010000838.1:0-10119 GCF_049581145.1 Bradyrhizobium sp. | reverse complement strand
GATCGACATAGGACAGCGACACGCCACGCGCAAACTCGCCGTAAGTCACAGAAGCCTTGGCAAACAGGCCACGGCCGAGAAAGTTTCGCTCGGACACGCTGACTTCGGCGAGCGGACCATCGGAGGTTGAATAACCGCCGGATACCGAGAAGTCGCCGGTTGATTTCTCTTCGAGAGTGACGACCAGGATCACGCGATCGCTCGACGAACCCGGCTCGGTCGTGATCTTCACGTCCTTGAAGAAATCGAGGTTCTTCAACCGGCGCTCGGCCCGATCGACCAGCGCACGGTTGTAGGCGTCGCCCTCCGAAATATCGAACTCGCGCCGGATCACGTAGTCGCGGGTCCGGGTGTTGCCGCGGACTTCGATCCGCTCGATGTAGGTACGCGGCCCTTCGTCAATCGAAAACACGATTGTGACGGTGTGCGCATCAAAGTTGCGGTCGCCACGCGGATGCACGATCGCGAAGGCAAAGCCGCGTCGCGAGGCCTCGATCTGCATCTGCTCGACCGACTTCTCCAGCGCTTCCGCGTTATACAGCGCGCCGACATGCACCTCTGAATAACTGCTCAGCGTGTTGCCATCGAGCCCTGGAATGCTGGACTGAAACTGCACCGACCCGACGTGATATTGCTGACCTTCCTCGATTTTGAAGGTGACCAGAAAGCCCTTCTGGTCCGGATCATATTCCGTCAGCGCAGCCACGACCTGCACGTCGGCGAAGCCATGCTTCAGGTAGAAGCGGCGAATCAGATCACGGTCCGCTTCGACCCGATCCGGATCGTAGACGTCGGCGCCGCCAAGGAAGCTCAGCAGATTCGATTCGCGGGTCTTGATGACGTCCTTCAGGCGATAGGACGAGTAATAGCTGTTGCCGACGAATTCGATGGACTTGATGCCGGTTTTCTGTCCCTCGGCGATCGTGAACACCAGATCGACGCGGTTGTTCGGCTCCTCAATGATCTCCGGCGTGACATGCACGTCATAACGCCCGGAGCGGCGGTAGATTTCGGCGATGCGCTGCGCGTCGGACTGCACCATGGGCCGCGACAGCGTGCCGCGCGCCTTGGACTGGATTTCCGCCGAAAGCTGCTCGTCCTTGACCTTCTTGTTGCCCTCGAAGGCGACCTTGTTGATGACCGGGTTTTCGATCACGCTGACGACCAGATGGCCGCCCGTCCGGTTGATCTTCACGTCCTGGAACAGGCCGGTCTCGATCAGGGCCTTGAGGCCGTCGTCAATGGCGCCCGCATCGAGCACACCGCCCGGCCCCGGCTTGAAATAGGATCGGATGGTCTCGATCTCGACGCGCCGGTTGCCCTGCACCTCGATCGAATTGACAGTCTGCGCGGCAGCCGGGCCGGACACCAGCGCAGCCGCCAGCGTCGCAACCACCGGCGCGGCGAACATGATCAGGGCGGCGAGTAAGCCCCCCCGGACTCGCATTCCAAACTTCATCCGCCACGCGCCCTTGTCATTCCAGTGCCGGCCTACACCCCCGCAGCCCGGCAGATTCCCATTCGATGCATCGCTTGTAGCCAATTTAACCGGGGGGGCAAACGTTGGAACACGGTCCGATTCCAATTTCATTCCAGGACGTTGCCATTGCGCAACGTCACAAAAAAGCCGCCTCACGATGCCGCCAGATGCAAGATGTCGTTATAGGTCGCAAACACCATCAACATCAGCACCAGGCCAAGCCCGATTCGGAAACCCATTTCCTGGGCCCGCTCCGACAAAGGTCGTCCGCGCGCCGCTTCGACCCCATAGAACAAAAGGTGTCCGCCGTCGAGCAGCGGAACCGGGAACAGGTTCAGGAGCCCGATGGAGATCGAAAGCACCGCGGCGAGGTGAATCAGTGCGGCCATGCCGATCGTGGCCACCTGGCCGGAAATCTGGGCGATTCGCAGCGGTCCCCCCACCTGATCGGCCGCCTCGCGGCCGGTGAAGACCCCGCCGATATAGGCCAGTGTGCGGTCGATCACGAACCAGGTTTCCTTCACCCCGAGCCAGAGCGCGGTCGCCGGGTTGACCCGCTCGGTCACGACATCGCCTGCGGCGGTCTGCCTGGTGATTCCCAGCACGCCAATTCGGTGTTCATTGCCAAACGGGTCTTTGACTTCCCTGAGCTGCGGCGTGCCATGCAGTTCCACCGTCGAATCACCGCGCTTGACCGTGAAGGTCAGGGTGTCGCCAGCATGCGTACCGACGACCCGCTGCATGTCGGAGAAACTGTCGATCTTGCTGCCGTCAATAGCCATCACGATGTCGCCAACCTGGAAGCCCGCGGCGGCGGCGGCGCTGTTGTCTTCAACCTTGTCGACGCGGGCCGAGGTACTCGGCTTGCCAAAGAAAGTAAAAAGACAGGTAAAGATTACGATCGCGAGCAGGAAATTGGCGACCGGCCCGGCGGCAACGATGGCGGCGCGCGGCCCCACCTTCTTGTGGTGAAAGCTGCCGGCCCGTTCCTCTTCGGTCATGCTGGCAAGCGCGCCGGCCGACGGGGTCGAGGCCTCGGTGTCGTCGCCGAAGAACTTCACATAACCGCCGAGCGGAATCGCCGAAATCTTCCAGCGGGTGCCATGGCGGTCGTTGAAGCCAACAAGTTCGGGTCCGAAGCCGAGCGAGAACGTCAAGATCTTCACCCCGGCCCAGCGGGCAACCAGGAAGTGACCGAGTTCATGAAAGAACACGACGATCGTCAGAACGAACAAAAAAGGGACCACATAGCCGATGAGCCCATGGCTCAACACACTGAAACCATGAAGAAAAAATTCGGACATCGTTTCCCCTATCCCAGAGCCGAAGGCTCCCGTTCGCAACCCTCTAGGATGCCTTCAAGGCAATTTGAGGCAAGAGGGTGGCAGCCTTGTTTCGCGCGCCGTGGTCGACGGCAATGGCGTCATCGGCAGAGTTCAAGGGCGCCAGATTCCCGGACCTGATCCAGGCATCGATGGTCGCTTCCACAAGGCGCGCGATCGCGCCGAACTTGATCTTGCCGCCGATGAAAGCCGCGACCGCGACCTCATTGGCTGCATTATATACCGTAGTTGCCCCGTTGCCGGTCCTTAAGGAATCGTAAGCCAGCCGAAGGGCCGGAAATCGCTCGAAATCCGGGGCCTCGAAGCTGAGCTGGCCAATCTTGGCGAGATCCAGCCGTGCTGCAGGCCCCTTGATTCGGTCTGGCCATCCCAGGCAATGCGCGATCGGCGTGCGCATGTCGGGCGCCCCGAGCTGGGCGACCACCGAACGATCGGAAAATTCGACCATGCCGTGGACGATCGATTGCGGGTGGACCAGCACCTCGATTTCATCGGGCGTCAGCGCGAACAGATAGGAGGCTTCGATGACCTCGAGCCCCTTGTTCATCATCGACGCGGAATCGATGGTGATCTTCTGTCCCATGCTCCAGTTCGGATGCTTCAGCGCCTGCGCCAGTGTCGCCTGCTCGATGTCGGCGGCAGCCCAGGTGCGGAACGGGCCGCCGGAGGCGGTGATGATGACACGAACCAGCTCTTCACGATTGCCCGAGCCAAGTGCCTGGAACAGTGCATTATGCTCGGAATCGGCCGGCAGCACGCAGGCACCGGCCTTGGCGGCGCGCTGCATGAAAAAATCACCGGCGCAGACCAGGCACTCCTTGTTGGCGAGCGCGACAGTCGCTCCCCGATCGACTGCGGCGAGCGCGGGCTTGAGGCCGGCTGCGCCACTGACCGCTGCCATCACCCAATCCGCCGGACGTGCGGCAGCCTCGATCACGGCGCTTTCGCCGGCGCCGCATTCTGTCCGCGTGCCGGCCAGCGCCTGTTTCAGTTCGCCCAGGCGAGCGGGATCGGCGATGGCGGCGAATTGCGCACGAAACTCCTTCGCCAGCTTCGCCAGCGCCTGCACATTGGAATTGGCCGTCAGCGCCTCGACCCGGTAGCGGTCGGGCGAGGCCCGCAACAGATCCATCGTGCTGTCGCCGATCGAGCCGGTGGCCCCGAGCACGGTGACGGTTCGCACGGCCGAGGCCGCGGTTCGGTTATTCCGCAATGGGACTGCGCTCATTTTTTCACCAAACCATAAGAGCCCGGCCGACGCCATCCACGCCACCGCGCAAAAGCCCGAAAATCGCAGCCAGGACGATTGCCGCGACGTAGCCGTCGAGGCGGTCGAGCAACCCGCCATGGCCGGGGATGATATGACTGGAGTCCTTGACGCCGAAGCGACGTTTGACTGCAGATTCAAAGAGATCGCCGAGTTGCGAGGCAATCGAGAGACAAGCCCCTAGAACCAGCATCGGCAAGGTCTTGCCGAGGTCGAGTGCGGCAAAACCGCCAGCGACGAAAAGACTGGCCACCATCCCGCCGAGCGCGCCAGCCCAAGTCTTGTTGGGGCTGACCCGCGGCCAGAGTTTCGCGCCGCCAAGGCGGCGGCCGGCGAAATAGCCGCCGATATCGGTGGCCCAAACCACCAGCAGCACCAGAACCAGCGCAGTAAATCCCTGCGCTTCGTCGAACCGGACCAGGAGCGACGCGGTCAGTGCCATCGCGGCATAGAGGAATCCTGCCGCCGTCCAGAACCGACGCGACAACAGGCCTGCGGCCATGAGTCCGAAGAGCGCCGCCGCCAGCGACGCATCGATCTGGCGCAACGCCAGACAGGAGCCGGCGACCGCAAGCGCCACCGCGCCGATCGCCACGACGCCGATCTCGCGCGGCGCGCTCACGACCATCAGCCATTCGACATAGAGGCCGATCGCGGCCAGAATCACCAGCGCGGTCCAGAACCAGCCACCGGCATAGGCCGCGCCGATCGCGAGCGGCGCCAGCACCAGAGCGGCGGCGGTGCGCATCAGAAGATTGTGCGAAGCCTGCTCGGAACCCGCCGCCGGCACGGCTTTCTGCTCGCTCACGATGCGGTTTTCGCCACCAGACCGCCGAACCGGCGCTCGCGTCTGGCGTATTCGGCTATCGCACTCTCCAGCGCGGCCTTGTCGAAATCCGGCCAGTGCATCGGCACGAACACGAACTCGCTATAGGCCGCCTGCCACATCAGGAAGTTCGACAGCCGCTGTTCGCCGCTGGTGCGGATGATCAAATCGGGATCGGGGATATCGGGCGCATCCAGAGAACGACCGAGCGTGTCGGCGTCGATCGATGATGGATCGCGGCTGCCCTGTGCCACCTCGCGCGCCAGCCGCTGCGCGGCACGGGCGATTTCCTGACGCGATCCATAGTTGAAGGCGACTACGAGATTGAGACGGGTATTATCGCGGGTCAGCTCCTCGGCCTCGTTGAGAAGCGCGCAGATGTCCGGCTCGAGCCCGACGCGCTCGCCGATGATGCGGACCCTGACCCCGTCGCGATGCAATGTTGCGAGATCGTTGCGGATAAAGCGCTTCAGCAGTCCGAACAGGTCGCCGATCTCGCTCGCGGGCCGCGACCAGTTTTCCGAGCTGAACGAGAATATGGTCAGGTAGAGAACACCGAGCTCGCGCGAGGCCCGCACCACGCGGCGCAGCGCCTCGACCCCACGGCGATGTCCCTCGGCACGCGGCAGCCCGCGTGCCGCCGCCCAGCGCCCGTTGCCGTCCATGATGATCGCCACGTGCAACGGACGATCCGCGCGATCCTGCTCTTTGCTGGCGGGCACGGCGGCGCTCGACATCGGTCGATCCTTCAAACCGTGAGGATTTCTTTTTCCTTGGCCGCCAGCATCTGATCGATTTCCGAGATCATGCCATCGGTCACCTTCTGCACGTCGGCGGCCAGACGCTCCTGGTCGTCCTCGGAAATCTCGTGGTTCTTCTCGAGCTTCTTCACGGTATCGAGCCCGTCGCGCCGGACATGGCGAACCGCGACACGCGCGGCCTCGGCATATTTATGCGCGACCTTGACCAGTTCCTTGCGGCGCTCCTCGTTGAGCTCGGGAATCCGCAACCGCAGCACCTGCCCTTCGGTGGCGGGCGACAGCCCCAGATTGGAATCGACAATGGCCTTCTCGACGGCCTTGACCATCGATTTGTCCCAGACCTGCACAGAGATCATGCGCGGCTCCGGCACGCTGATGGTCGCAAGCTGATTCAGCGGCATATGCGTGCCATAGGCATCGACCTGCACCGGCTCGAGCATTGAGGCTGCGGCCCGACCGGTCCTGAGACCGCCAAGTTCGTGCTTGAGCGCCTGGGTCGCGCCCTGCATGCGGCGCTTCAACTCGTTGATGTCGAACTTGTCCGTGGACATAACGCTCTCCCTTCTGCAAACCTCTCGTCACTGCCCCCTGACAGCGCGCCTCCGGCATCGCAAACCCGTCAGTCGGCGACGATGGTGCCGTGCCCCGTGCCGCGCAGAACAGCGCCAATCGACCCAGGTTCGGCAATCGAGAATACGATGATAGGCAGCGACGTCTCACGGGCAAGCGCGAATGCAGTCGCGTCCATGACCTTGTAGCCGCCCTGAATGGCCTGCGCGTGAGTCAAGCGGTCGAACCGCTTGGCAGCAGGATCTTTTTTGGGGTCGGCGCTGTAGACGCCATCGACATTGGTGGCTTTCAGCACCACCTGCGCGTCGATTTCCGCGGCCCGCAGCACGGCCGTGGTATCTGTGGTGAAGAACGGATTGCCGGTGCCGCCGCCAAGCAGCACGATACGGCCCTCGGCGAGGTATTTGTGCGTTACAGCGCGCGTGAACAGCTCGCAAATCTCCGGCATGACAAACGCCGAAAGCGTGCGCGCCGGCGTCCCCCTGCGCTCGATCGAGGACTCCAGCGCCAGGCAGTTCATCACGGTCGCCAGCATGCCCATGGTATCGCCGGTCGTCCGCGACACGCCATGGGAGGACACTTCGACGCCGCGGACCATGTTTCCGCCGCCGACCACGACCGCGATCTCGGTACCGAGTTTTTGGGCCGCGATCAGATCGTCGGCAATGCGGTCGACGGTGGGCTGGTCAATACCGGCGGATTGGCTGCCGGCGAGATATTCGCCCGACAGTTTGATCACCACCCGACGATACACCGGCTCAGCCATGTGCCATTCACTCTCTCGCCCCGCGCGAACCGATTCCGGCGCGGCCTTCGCGCCGGAATGATGTCGCGGAGGTCACTTCTTGCCGCTGGCGGCTGCGACCTCGGCGGCGAAATCGGATTCCTGCTTGTCGATTCCCTCACCCAGCGCATAACGGACAAAGCCGGTGATCTTCAACGGCGCGCCGACCTTGCCCTCGGCTTCCTTGACCGCCTGACCGACCGATTTGCCGGCATCGTGGATGAAGGCCTGCTCGAGCAGGCAGACTTCCTTGTAGTAAGTCTTCAAACCTGAATCGACGATCTTTTCGATCATGTTCTCCGGCTTGCCCTGCTGACGATATTTGTCGGCGAGCACGTCCTTTTCGCGGCGTACCAGTTCGGGATCGAGACCGGCGGGGTCGAGCGCCAGCGGGTTGGCGGCGGCCACGTGCATGGCGAGTTGG
Organism: Bradyrhizobium sp.; assembly: GCF_049581145.1. Lineage (GTDB taxonomy): Bacteria > Pseudomonadota > Alphaproteobacteria > Rhizobiales > Xanthobacteraceae > Bradyrhizobium. The sequence goes on along the minus strand of NZ_JBAURI010000838.1, from coordinate 2,664 downwards.
CGGCCAAGCTGCGACAGCTCGTCGGTTTTGCCGGCGGATTCCAGCGCCACGATCACGCCCATCTTGCCGGCGCCGTCGATGACGGCGTTGTGGATGTAGCTCGACACCACGCCCTGACCGACATCGAGCGAGGCCGCGCGGCGCAGCGTCATGTTCTCGCCGATGGTCGCGATTGCATCCGCGATCGCGGTCTCGACGGTGACGTCGCCGACCTTCGCCGCCTTGATCTTCTCAACGTCGGCGCCGACGTGAAGCGCGACCTGCGTGATCATCTTGACGAGGCCCTGGAACTGCTCGTTGCGCGCGACGAAATCGGTCTCGGAATTGACCTCGACCACCACGCCCTTGGTGCCGCCGGTCAGCGCACCGATCAAACCTTCCGCGGCAACGCGGCCGGCCTTCTTCGCGGCCTTCGACAGCCCCTTCTTGCGCAGCCAGTCCTGGGCCGCCTGCATGTCGCCGGCGCTCTCGGTGAGAGCAGCCTTGCAATCCATCATTCCCGCGCCGGTCGATTCGCGCAGCTCCTTGACCATCGCTGCAGTGATTGTAGCCATCGTGAGAGTGTCCTTCTGCCTGTGCTTGCGCCGACGGCGGCGCGGCGCTTGCCGCACAGCCGCCGACCGTCATCAGGAACTCGCGTCAACTGGACGTGTGGCCGGCGCGAGCCGGCCAACCCGTGTCGATATTCCGCTATTCCGCTTCCGCAGTCAGCGCCTTGGCTTGCGCGACCCAGGCATCGGCGCGGCTCGGAAGTCCGACCTCCTCGCCGATCTGGTGGGCGGTATCATGATCGAGCTCGGCGAGCTGCCAGTAATGGAAGATACCGAGATCGTTGAACTTCTTCTCGATTGCGCCGGACACGCCGGTCAATTTCTTGAGGTCATCGGCAGCGCCACGCGGTCCGGCCAAGCCCTGGAAGACCGAAGGCTGCACGGCCGGCGCGACGTCGTCGCGGACCGGAGCCGGCGAAGCGCCGATATCGATGCCCGCATCGCCCTGCGCGCGGGAAATGCCGTCGATCGCAGCACGCGCGATCAGATCGCAATAGAGCGAGATGGCGCGGCCGGCGTCGTCATTGCCCGGCACTACAAAGGTGATACCCTTGGGATCCGAATTGGTGTCGACGATCGCGGCAACGGGAATGTTGAGCCGACGGGCTTCGGCGATCGCGATGTCTTCCTTGTTGGTGTCGATCACAAAGATCATGTCGGGCAAGCCGCCCATGTCCTTGATGCCGCCGAGCGAGCGGTCGAGTTTGTCGCGCTCGCGCTGCAGCGTCAGCCGCTCCTTCTTGGTATAGGAGTTGGCTTCGCCCGACGCGAGCACGTCGTCGAGTTGCCGCAGCCGCTTGATCGAGGCCGAAATCGTCTTCCAGTTGGTCAGCGTGCCGCCGAGCCAGCGCGAGTTGACGAAGTATTGCGCGCAACGCTTGGCGGCGTCGGCAACGCCATCCTGTGCCTGCCGCTTGGTGCCAACGAACAGGATGCGGCCGCCCTTGGCGACCGTATCACTGACCGCCTGCAGCGCACGATGCAAGAGCGGCACGGTCTGGGCGAGGTCGATGATGTGGATGTTGTTGCGGGTACCGAAGATGTAGTCCGCCATCTTCGGGTTCCAGCGATGCGACTGGTGGCCGAAGTGCACGCCAGCTTCGAGCAGCTGACGCATCGAGAAGTCGGGTAGCGACATGTGGTTCAATTCTCCGGTTGGTTCCTCCGGAAACGTGTGAGCAAACGGGCCCTTACGGCCCGGCTGCCACCGGACGGCCTCTTCAGCCATGTTTCCGTGTGAGATGGCCGGCTATATAGCCGGTTTTGCGCCAGACGCAAGGAAATAAGGCCGGATTCAGAGGCTGGGCCGGCCTCTATCTCGGTGTTCGGCCCGCGATTTGCTGGTCCCTTGGTGCTATTCCGCCAGTTGCAGCTGCGCGAGTGTCGCTCTCGCAGTGGATTCATCCAAAGGATCCAGATCGACCGGCCCTGGATTATCGCTTCCGGCGGTGGCCGCAGAGGCCACCAGCGCGCCGGCCAGCCCACCGACTATCGCCATACCGGTCACCGTCTTGGCCCGCTGACTGTTCTTGATCGCGAAAAAATAGGTGCGGCCGGATTCGGTGGCAATATCGCGCCTGGTGTCACCCGGAAAGAGCTTCTGGGTGGCGAGCAGTTCGTGCCGGCCCGCTGGACGATCAACATAAATATAGGTGCCCGGCTTCAGCAGGCTCTCCGGACCGTCATCGATCTTCAACTGACAGGCGGCGGCATCGTAGCCGCTGGCTTTTTCGCTGAGCACGACAATGCGCGACTGTCCCGGCCTCGGCGGACCGGTTCTTTGCATCACCGCGACATAATCAAAACCGGTTCTTTCGCTCGCACAGGCCACCAACAATCCTGCGGCGATGCACAACGCCGCGCCACGCCAGAACATCACACGCCCCCAACTACGCCCTGGGAACGTCCTTGCTCAGAAACACCGCAAGGTTGCAATAGCGATCCGTTCGACCTGGCCGACCATTTCCACATTCCAAGCTGGCGATGGTCTCGTCAGAGGCGAAATTGTCGGCCGCGCGGCAGATGATCCGGTCTCCGCGGCCGCTATCGAACGCGTATTCGGGCGGAGCTTGTCCCGTTAGCATTTGGGATGGTTCGGCGGGCACTTCTTCGG
>NZ_JBAURI010000837.1:0-1643 GCF_049581145.1 Bradyrhizobium sp. | reverse complement strand
GTCGGAGACAAACCCCTGGCGCACGCGGGCAAATTCCAGACCGTAAAGGGAGAGCGTCACCTCATGGGCGCTACGTGCGGCAACAGTCACGCGACTTTGCACACCCGGGGGTAACAAGCGCAGGATGCGCGCCAACCCATCCTTGGCTCGCTCGACAGCCGCCTCGGGACTAAAGGCATGCACCAGGCGCATTTTCAGGTTGCCTTGATCCGCTGTATCAATCGCCTCCAGGTCTTCACCCGTACCCACCTCGTAGAGCTCCCATTGCGCCAGCTCGCGATTGAGCCAAGCCATGCGCGCCCGTGTGGTGCTGCCGCTTCCGGCAGGCAAAAAAACCTTGAGGCCGTGGCAGACTCTTTTGCCGGCGGCGTGTTCGCGGCAATAAGCAAGCCACAGAATCCCCAAGGTGAGCACGCCATCGATCGTGGCTTGGCTCTCCTCGGCATTGACGCCGATGAGCGCCCAGCATTGCTGCCCACGCACCAGCAAGCCGCGCGCGTATGCGGGGCCAAAGCTATGCTCCAGGTCCATCGCCGAGCGCAGGGCCTCTACCTTGTATTCATTGAAGTGGCGGGTTAGGAGGCGTTCCAGCAGAGTCAGGTATCTGGTCCTGCTGAGAGCTCGAGTCGCGGGCGTCCTCAGGTCGCGATCTCTTAACACTTCCAAAGATTGGGGGCGCCGGGTCCCAAGGCGCCGAACGCGAAGACGCAACGTCTCCTTACGCGCCTCCAGACCCAGTACTGTGCGGACCATATTCCGTTCTTCCGACCATAGATGCAGGACGCAGCGGCCATGCTCGGCAGAGATCGAGTAGTGGGCTGCCGTCATCTCGAAGAGCACACGGCCATCCTCCAGCAACGCGGCACGAGGATGGTCCAGGAAAAATTGCTCGAGCGAACGGGCCAGTTCCGTAGGGGGGAAGTCAGGTTTATCGCGGACTTCCACCTGCGCTGCTACCAGCCCATGCGCGCAGACAACTGCGTGACGTGTGCGGTGTGGTGGCGGCCGTGCCAGTCGTAGAGCATGACCACCTGTTCGAGAGTTTCCCGGCCGTTCTCAGGATGCACGTAGCCACGCTTCCAGGCCTGCTCATCGAGCGAAGCGAAGAGCTGCGCCCAGCGGGCATGGAGCGCCTGCAGCAGATCGAGTGAAGTCGATACAGCCGCAGCACGAGCGTCTTCAAGCTCTGCCCAGCGCGGCTCCTGGTAGGGAACGATGGTTGGCCAGTTTTCTGTCAGGCCAAGGCGCACCCGAACATAGGCGTTCATATGGCTGTCGGCGACATGGTGGACCAGTTGCCGCACCGTCCAGCCGCCCGGCCGGTAAGGAGTCGCAAGCTGTTCCTCGGACAACTCCGCGACTGCGGACCGCAATTTTTGGGGCAACTGCCGTATGCCTTCGATGGCGGCGCTTCGTTCCTGCGCTGTAAACGACGCGGCTCGCTTCGGACCGCCGATGGGGTAACGAAGTAGAACAGATTCAGAGGTCATGGGAGCACGACCATCTTAGAGCATTATTAAAACGGAAGAGCGTCAATCTGCGGGCGCGATGGCATAGTACCCTTTGCGTGCTAGCGCCTTGAGGCCATCTCCCTTAACTTCGATGTCGATCTTGCGGTAACTCCCGTCGAGCTTGGCGTTGGT
>NZ_JBAURI010000836.1:0-4279 GCF_049581145.1 Bradyrhizobium sp. | reverse complement strand
CGACACGACCATCGCGCAATGCGACGTCGCGCAGCACGCCGAGATCGGCGATGGTCAGGACCGGAATCTCGGGATCGACCACGCTCGCCGCGGCATCCCAGGCGCGCTGCCGAACGTCGGCATCCTCATGCAGCAGCGTCACCATGCCGCCCCCGGGAAGGTGCGCTGCATCGACTGCAGTTCGCTGAGGAGATGGCCGAGATGCTCGCTGTGCCGGCCGGAGCGGCCGCCCTGCTGCATCCAGTCGTTGGTGGGCAGCGCCAAGGTTGCTTCGATCATGATGCGCGACAGTGTGTTGCGCCATTCCGGCATGAGGCTCGCCGGATCGACCGCGATGCCGGCGTCGATCAGGTCCCGCTCGCTGTCGTCCAGCGCGAACATCTCGCCGGTGAAGGCCCAGAGATCGTCGATCGCCGCCTGGGTGCGCGCGCGGCTCTCGTCGGTGCCGTCGCCGAGGCGAACGATCCATTCCGCGGAATGACGCAAGTGATAGGCGCTCTCCTTCTCCGATTTCGCCGCGATCGCCAACAGCGTCGGATCGCGCGAGGACATCATCGCGCGCCAATAGAGATCGGCGAAGGCGGAATAGAACAATTGCCGCACCATGGTATGGGCGAAATCGCCGTTCGGCTGCTCGACGAGCAGCAGGTTGCGGTACTGCCTGACATCGCGCAGATAAGCGAGCTTGTCCTCGTCATGGCCCTGGCCTTCGAGCTCGCCGGCATAGGAATAGAGCTCGCGCGCCAGCCCCAGGAGATCGAGCGCCATGTTCGACAGCGCCATGTCCTCTTCCAGCATCGGCGCATGGCCGCACCATTCCGACAGCCGATGGCCGAGAATCAGCGCATCATCGGCGCGGCGCAGCGTGTAGAGCACCAGCGGCGTTTCGAGGATGGTGATGGAAGCTGCGGCCATGTCAATCAATCCAGCTTTGCGCTCGCCCGTCATTGCGCGGAGCGAAGCGACGAAGCAATCCATTCTTTCGTTGCGCGGCGAGATGGATTGCTTCGCTTCGCTCGCAATGACGGTCCGGGCGGCTGCGAATGCCCCCTCGCCATAAGCGCCGGGATCACATATGCCCGACTTCCTCGGGCACTTCATAGAAGGTCGGATGCCGGTAGATCTTGGATTCCGCCGGCTCGAACATCATGCCCTTGTCGGCCGGATCGGAGGCCGTGATCGCGCTCGACGGCACCACCCAGATCGACAGCCCCTCGCCGCGGCGGGTGTAGATGTCGCGCGCGGCCTGCAGCGCCATGGTGGCGTCGCTTGCATGCAGCGAGCCGCAATGCTTGTGCGCCAGCCCGTTGCGGCTGCGGATGAAGACTTCCCACAACGGCGTGTTCGGCGTGGTCATCGCGACCTCCCTCGAGATTGTCATTCGGCGGCTTGCGCGGTTTGCCGGGATCGGCGCTTCTCGGCATAGGCCGCCGCGGCGTCGCGAACCCAGGCGCCCTCGGCATGCGCCTGGCGCCGCGCGGCCATGCGGTCGCGGTTGCAGGGGCCGTTGCCGGCAAGCACCTGCTTGAATTCGCTCCAGTCGATCGCGCTGTAGATCCAGTGCCCGGCCTCGTCCTGCTTCATGCCGGGATCGGGGATCGCAAGGCCCAGATATTGCGCCTGCGGCACCGTGGCGTCGACGAACTTCTGGCGCAGCTCGTCATTGGAGAAGCGCTTGATCTTCCATCTTGTCGAGGTATCGCTGTGCTGACTCGCTTTGTCGGGCGGCCCGAACATCATCAAGACCGGCCACCACCAGCGGTTCAGCGCATCCTGCGCCATCGCCTTCTGCTCGTCCGAGCCACCCGCCAGCGTCAGCATGATCTCGTAGCCCTGGCGCTGGTGAAACGACTCTTCCTTGCAGACCCGGATCATCGCGCGCGCGTAGGGACCGTAGGAACAACGACACAGCGGGATCTGGTTCATGATCGCCGCACCGTCGACCAGCCAGCCAATCACGCCGATGTCGGCCCAGGTCAGGGTTGGGTAGTTGAAGATCGAGGAGTATTTGGCGTTCCCCGCCAGCATCGCGTCAACCAGCTCTTCGCGCGAGGCGCCGAGCGTTTCGGCGGCGGCGTAGAGATAAAGCCCATGGCCGCACTCGTCCTGGACCTTGGCGAGCAGCGCCGCCTTGCGGCGCAGCGACGGCGCGCGGGTGATCCAGTTGCCTTCGGGGAGCATGCCGACGATTTCGGAATGCGCGTGCTGCGAGATCTGGCGCGTCAGCGTCTTGCGATAGGCCGCGGGCATCCAGTCGTTCGGCTCGATCCGCTCCTCGGCGTCGATCCGCGCCTGGAACGCGGCCGCGCGGCCGGCATCCTCGACCTGACGGGCGTCGGTCTCGGATGTATTGAGCGCCTGGGTATACATGCGCGGGCCTCCCGGAAATTTATTTCCAGCTAAAGTATAACAGAACTCACGATCCGCAAGATATTTTTGTAACACATTATTCCAGTCCAAAGCGCTGCCGCAACGTGGCGGCGACCGCCGGCAGCGGGCCTGATTCACAGGTTCCATGCCGGTCAAGCCATTGTTCGGACGGGGCAAGCAGCGCGCGATAGATTTCGCCGCAGAGCTGTCGCGCCGCTCCGCCCGGCCAATCCGCCGGTAGCAAGGCCGTCGGCAGCAGGGGATCAGGCAGCACGACACGGCGGTAATGGTGGATCAGCAGGATGCGCGCGGTGAAGGCGTCGGCCGCGCCAAGCGACCGCTGCGTGATCCAGTCGCGCAACGGCGCAAAGGTCTTGATGAATTTCAGATAGGCCAGTGCAGTGCGATCGAGCGGCCAGCTCTCGGCCAACAGACGCCGTCCGCTGTCATCCTCCGCGGAAACTTCGAGCCGGATCGCGCACGCTGCTTCCTCGGGGATCGGCACGCCTGACGGCGCGACCCACACCCCCGGCATCGGACTGCCAAAGCCGGCATTCTTCAGAGCTTCCCGCGCAGCGTCGCGGTCCTCCGCGCCGCCGATCAGCAGCAGTTCGAAGCGCCCAGACCAGACCGATGGCGGCGGGTCGTAGATGTGTCTGGTCGCGATGTCGAAGGTCTGCCGCCCCTGCCCGGCCAGCCGGTAGAAGCTGTTGCGGCCGACCTTGGTGCGTTCGAGCCAGCCGTCCGACGCAAGCCGCGACATCGCGGTCCGCACCACGCCGGCGTCGACGTCGATGGTCGCGAAAAATTCGAGCAGCGTACCGAGCCAGACCGAGCCGCCGCGTGGCACGATGGCATCGCCGAACACGGTGATGACGATCGAGCCGGTGCGTGACGGCTCGTGCTTGAGCTCTCGGATGATGCGGCTGAGCGGAGGCGGCATGGCTCAACGCATACCGCCTTTTTCGGATTCGCAACAACGCTGCGGCCGAAGGCGCGACGCCAGAAAAAGAAGGCCCGCGCGAAGCGGGCCTAGATCATCGATCTCACTGTAAAATCGCTCAGGCGGTTTTGCTGTAGACCTTGGTGAGATTGTCCTGGACGGTCTTCGCACCGTTGGCAACGAGCTTGCCGAAATACTCGGTGGATGACTTGGCCCGGGAGATCAGGGCTTCACCGCGTTCGCGGGCGAGATCCGACTGGATCTGCACCGCCTCGTTGAGGCTCTTGGCTGACGCCAGCGTGTCGATGCCTGCAAAGAACGCCTCGGCATCCTGATGCAGCGCCTGCTGGATATTGCGCGTGATCTTGGCGGCCTCGCTGACGGACTCAGCAACGGCTGTCTCGATGGCGGCCGTCACCTTCTCGGAGCCGGCATAGAGGTCGGAGGTGCGCTCCTTGGCGGTATTGGCAGTCCGCTTGACGAAGTCGCGGGCGGCCTCGGGAACTTCCATGGTCTGGAAATTCTTCAGTGCCTCGGTCACCGGTGCAAAGGCTTCCTTGACGCTGTCGTACATGTTGGTCTCGGTCATGGGGTTTTCTCCATCCTCAGTTTTTGAGCTATGGGCTCGCCCCGTCCGCGCTGGGCCCGGGGCCAGATCCTTATGCCAGAGTTAATGATGCAATGCAATAACTTTGTTGCACTGCGGCATCGCGAAAATGTGAGCCGATCGATTGTTGAGCATTGGGCTCAAAATACGAGCAACTCTTGAGTCTTACGGTGCGAAACCACCGCTCATTTCTGCTCGCCGGCGGGCGACCCGGGGGTGCGTTTGGCCCGCGGCGGCCGCGGCCCGGCAGGTACCGGAGCCTGCGGCGGAGCGGCGGTAGCCTGGGGCGGGGTGGCGTTCGCCGGCGCCTGCTGCAGCAGTTCCTTGATCTCGTTCAATTGCGTTTCGATCGCCTGCAG
>NZ_JBAURI010000835.1:0-8432 GCF_049581145.1 Bradyrhizobium sp. | reverse complement strand
GGTCAACGAGGCGCCGCCGCCGCCGGCGCAGGAAACGCAGCGCGGCGGGCTGTTCGGCCTGTCCTACGACCGCAGGGGCGAGCAATAGGCCGCAAGGAGGTGTCAGGATGGTGCTTGCGCCGGTGTTTCTTGGCTGCAATTGATAGCGTCGACTTTCCTCGACCGGAGAATCATGCATGAGCCGATTGATCATCTGCACCGGCGACTTCACCTTTCAGGCCCGCTTCGAGGAGCAGCTTGCGCCCAAGACCTGCGCGGCTTTCAGGAAGGCGATGCCGTTCGAGAGCCAGGTGATCCATGTGCGCTGGAGCGGCGAGGGCGTGTGGATGCCACTCGGCGATCTCGATTTCGGCGTCTCATACGAGAACCACACGAGCTATCCCGCGCCCGGCCAGATCATCCTTTATCCCGGCGGAATCAGCGAGACCGAGATTCTGCTGGCCTATGGCGGGGTGCATTTCGCGAGCAAGATGGGCCAGCTCGCCGGCAACCATTTCATCACCGTGACTTCGGGCCTGGAAAATCTCGCAGCGCTCGGCAAGAGCGTGCTCTGGAAGGGCGCACAGAACATCCGCTTCGAGATGGTGTAGATGGCGCAAGCCCCTTACCCGCGCGACCTCCGCGGCTACGGCCGCAACCCGCCGGATCCGCGCTGGCCGGGCGGCGCGCGGATCGCGGTACAGTTCGTGGTGAATTTCGAGGAGGGCGGCGAGAACAACATCCTGCATGGCGACCGCGCCTCGGAGGCGTTTCTGTCCGACGTGCTGGGCGCGCAACCCTGGCCGGGACAGCGTCACGCCAATATCGAATCGATGTTCGAATACGGCTCGCGCGCCGGCTTCTGGCGGCTGTGGCGGATGTTCGGCGAGCGCAAGCTGCCTGCCACCGTGTTCGGCGTCGCCACCGCGCTGCAGCGCAATCCCGATGTGGTGGCCGCGATGCAGGAGGCGGACTGGGATATCGCAAGCCACAGCCTGAAATGGATCGAGCACAAGGACATGTCGGAAGCCGAGGAGCGCTGGGAAATCGCCGAGGCGATCCGCGTCCACACCGAGGCGACCGGCGAGCGGCCGCTCGGCTGGTACACCGGCCGGTCCTCGATCAACACGATGAGGCTGGTGATGGAAGCTGGCGGCTTCCTCTATTGCTGCGACTCCTATGCCGACGATCTGCCGTACTGGGTCAAGGGAGCGGCTGGACCGCATCTGATCATTCCCTACACGCTCGACTGCAACGACATGCGCTTCGTCAACGCGCAGGGCTTTGGCGACGGCGAGCAGTTCTTCACCTATCTCAAGGACAGTTTTGACGTGCTCTACGCCGAGGGCGCGACGTCGCCGAAGATGATGTCGGTCGGCCTGCACTGCCGGCTGGCCGGGCGTCCGGGCCGCGCGGCGGCGCTGATGCGGTTTCTCGATTATGTGCTGAAACATGAGCGCGTCTGGGTGCCGACGCGGCTCGAGATCGCGCGGCACTGGCATGCCCATCTGGCCCATCTCGCCGCCGACGCACCCGAGATCGGATAGGCAGACATGTCGCAAACGACGCTTGCCGAATTGAATGCCTGCACGCGAACCGAGTTCATCGCAGCGCTCGGCAACATCTTCGAATATTCGCCATGGATCGCCGAGCAGGCCGCCTCCGCGCGGCCGTTCGTCGGGATCGGTGCGTTGTTCGAGACCATGAAGACGGCGGTGGAGCGCGCGCCGGCCGAACTGCGGCTCGCCTTGATCAAGGCGCATCCGGATCTGGCTGACAAGACCCAGCGTGCCGCCGGCCTGACCGCGGAATCCGACGCCGAGCAGAACAGCGCCGGTCTGGACCGGCTATCGGATGCGGAATACGACGCCTTCGAGCGCGTCAACAACGCCTATCGCTCGAAATTCGGCTTTCCCTATATCGTCTCGGTCCGCCGCCAGACCAAGGATTCCATCCTGCGCGATTTCGAGCGCCGGCTGCCGAACGATGTCAACACGGAGATGCAGACCTCGGTCGGGGAGATCTGCCGGATCGCGGCGTTGCGCCTCGACCAGCTGGTGGGGGCGGACGACCGGTTGCAGGTGCACGGCCGGCTCTCGACCCATGTGCTCGATACCCACAGCGGCAAGCCGGCGGCTGGAATTGCGATCGAGCTGATCGAATTGTCGGCGCTGGGCGCAGCGCGCGTGGTGACGCGCGCCATCACCAATGCCGACGGCCGCACCGACCAGCCCCTGATCGGTGGGCGCCCGGTGCCGATCGGCCGCTATGAGCTGATCTTCAACGTCGGCAAATATTTTGCCGAACGGCAGGTGCAGCTCAGCGACCCGCCCTTCCTCGACCAGATCCCGCTGCGCTTTGCCGTGAGCGAGCCGGAAGGCCATCTCCACGTGCCGCTGCTGGTCACGCCCTGGAGCTACGCGACCTATCGCGGCAGCTGAACCCGACGACCGCACCTTGTTGCCGTGTCTGGCCTTGAACGCGCACAAGATCTTCCCGCACATTCCTTGACAAACAACCTCACAACTCCTTTTCGGCGAGCTCGCGAAACTCATCGGGAACGGAGCGAGAGAGGCCGAGAACCACCGAGCCGTATCCGATGGCATCCCAACCGAAGCGATCGCGGATCTTGTCGATGGCGCGGTCTGCCGTCCAGCGGGCCAAGCCCATTCTGCTGCCGGGGCGGCGCGGTTCGTCCTGAAGTCCAAGCGGGAGTTCAAGCTCCAGGTCCCAGTGCTCTTCCAGATGTGACACGGAGATCGCCAGCAGCGAGATGATCTTCTCATCAGGGTGCTCGGCGAGGATCGCGCGCACCAGCTTCTCGGCGATCTCCGCGAGGATCACCGTCGCAGAAATCGGCGCGTCAAGCGTGACCGAGCGCGTGGCGGAGTTGAGATTGGCGAAGCGGACGCGGACCGTCACGGTTCGTCCCGGTCTGGACTTGCTTCGCAGCCGGCTGCCGATCCGGTCCGCAAGGTGCAGCAGTGTCGGCCGAAAAACCTGCTCCTCGGGAGGCTTCCTGCCAATCGCCGATTGCGCTCCAGCAGATCGTGTTCGTCGGTGCGTCCTGATCTCGCGTGGATCGCGATTCCACGCCAGCGCCGCGAGCTTCTCTCCTGCCGCAGGACCAAGCAACCGCTCGAGCGACCATCCCGGTGTCCCGGCCAGTTGCCCGATGGTCTCTACACCGATCTCGGCGAGCCGCGCCTTCGTGACCGGACCGACACCCCACATCAGCTCGACGGGCAGATCGTGCAGGAATTCCAGTTCGGTATCGGGATCGACGACCGTCAGCCCGTCGGGCTTGGCTACTTGCGAGGCAATTTTTGCCAGATGCTTGGTGCGCGCGACGCCGACGGAGATCGGAAGGCCAAGCTCCGATCGCACGCGTTGGCGGATCGCGCTGGCGATTTCGGCCGGCGGCCCGAACAGATGGGTGCAGCCCGCAACGTCGGCAAAGGCCTCGTCGATTGAAATCCGCTCGACCAGAGGTGTGAAATCTCCGATCACGTCGATGGCGGCGTCGCCCAATCGTTGGTAATCCCTGAAATGCCCATCGACGAAGGTGATTTGCGGGCAGAGTTCGCGCGCTTGCCGTCCCGTTATGCCGCCGCGGACTCCAAAGGCCCTGGCTTCATAGGAAGCGGCAAGCACAACCCCACCACCGACGGCGATAGGTTTGCCGCGCAGCGACGGGGCAAGCAACTGCTCTACCGAGGCATAGAAAGCATCCAGATCCGCATGAAGGATGGTCGCTGCGATTGCCATCCCGTTTTGCTCGCGGCGCTTCGAGGAGGTCTTCGACAAGAACATAATGAGAACATTCATGGCAGGTGTCAACTGCCTGATGAACGATGTGTCGCGCCTATCCTCAATCCTCGGGAAAGGACTATTCGCCAAACTTCTCCTTCAGCAAGGGCCACAGCCGGTCCGGCTTGAACGGCGTCGACGTGAAGCGGATGCCGGTGGCATCGGCCAGCGCGTTGCCGAGCGCGGCCGTCACGGGATTATAGGGACTTTCGCTCATCGATTTCGCGCCCATCGGACCGATCGTGTCTGAGGTGTCGGCGAAATAGACTTCGGTGCCCGGCACATCGGCGAATTGCGGCAAGTGATAATCGCGGAATCTCGGATTAACGACCCGGCCGCCGGCATCGATCACCATCTCCTCATAGAGTGCTGCGCCGAGCGCCTGCGCGACGCCGCCTTCGACCTGGCCGCGGCATTGCATCGGATTGGCGACGCGACCGGCATCGGCGGCCTGCACGCTTTTCAGGATCTTGATCGCGCCGGTGGCCTTGTTCACGGCGACCCGAAAACCCTGGACGTTGAAGGCGACGGAACGCGGCGTGCCCGCCGAGCTGCCGCTCGCGGTCAGCATCTCGCTCTGCCCGCGCGCGCTGGCCGCGATCTCCGCGAATGACAGCCGTTTGCCGGCACAGAGGACGGAGTCGTTGTCCAGCACGCAGCCGCCGGCATCGGCATGGGTCGCGCGCGCCGCAAACGCCTTCAGCGCATCGGCGAGATTTTCCGCCGCCGCCTGCGTCGCGCGTCCGGCGACGAAGGTGCCGGTCGACCCGTAGGCGCCGGTATCGTGGCCGCCATGCGCGGTGTCCGATTGCAACAGTCTGATCCTGTCGACGGTGGTCGCCAGCGCGCTCGCCGCGATCTGGCGATGCACGGTTGACGTGCCGTTGCCGAATTCGGCGGTGCCGACCACGAGCTCGAAGCCGCCATCGTCGCGTAGTGAAATCGTCGCGTCGGCGATGTGGCCATCGGGCGGCACGGTATCGATCATGGTCAGCGCGATGCCGTCGCCGATCAGCCAGTCGTCCGATAGTTCGATCCTCTCTCCGTCGGCCTCCATGGCGCGCTCGACCAGATCGAGGCACTGATCGAGCCCGTAGGAGCCATACTCCACGTCGTGGTAGGGCGAGGGCGGCGGCGACAGCATGGGGTCGCCGGGCTTGATGATGTTGCGGCGGCGCATCTCGAACGGGCTGAGGCCAAGCCGCCTGGCCAGTTCGTCGATCGCGGCTTCCACCGGAAACAGCGCCTGCGGCAGCCCATAGCCGCGGAAGGCGCCAGCCGGCACCGTGTTGGTGTAGGCGACGACGGCATCGACCTTCTTGTTCGGGCAGTTATAGACGCCGAGCGACTCGCTGCAGGCGTGAAACAGCACGGCGCCGGCATGATTGCCGTAGGCGCCGGTGTTGGAGAGGGCGTCGAGTTGCAGCGCCATCAGCCTGCCGTCGCTGTCGGCGGCGGCCGTCACCTTGATGCGCATCGGATGCCGCGTCGAGGTCGCGATGAACTGCTCCTCGCGGGTCAATTCGAGCTTGACCGGCCGGCCGGTCTTCAGCGCGGCAAGCGCCAGAATGTCCTCGACGAACATCTCCTGCTTGCCGCCAAAGCCGCCGCCGACGCGCTCGCAGAATACCCGGACCTTGTCGGGCGGAAGATCGAACAGCTCCGCAAGCGCCCGCCGCGTCAGGAACGGCACCTGCGTGCTCGAGCGGACGGTCAGGATGCCATCGGCATCGATCCAGGCAAGGCCGCCATGGGTCTCCAGCGCGGCGTGCTGGACACGCTGCGTGGTGAAGGTGCCTTCGTAGACTGCGGCGGCCTGTTTGAGCGCCCCGGCGACATCGCCGTATTCGCCATGGGCTTCGGCCACGATATTGCGTTGCGCATTGGCGACGCGCTGCTCGGGCGTCCGCTCGGGATGGATCATCGGCGCGCCCGGCGCGATGGCCTGTTCGACATCGACCACCGCGGGCAGCAATTCGTATCTGACGTCGAGCCGGCGGCAGCCTTCCTCGGCGGCGGCTTCGGTCTCCGCGATCACGGCGGCGACCTTCTGCCCGATGAAGCGCACGACGTCGTCGAGCACGCGGGTGTCGTCGGGATCCATCCACGCCTTCTCGTGCCGCGCGGTCGAGAACAGCCGCTGCGGCGCGTCCTCGGAGGTCAGCACGGCCAGCACGCCGGGCACGGCCAGCGCGGCGTTCCTGTCGATTGAGATGATCTTGGCGTGCGGGTGCGGCGAGCGTTTCAGCTTGATATGAGCGAGGCCCTCGATCGCGGTATCGAACGTATAGCGCGCCGTGCCTGTCACCACTTGCGGACCGGCGGGGGCGGGCAGGCTGCGGCCGAAGGCTTCGCCGGCCGCCACCTGCTCGATATTGCGCTTGCCCTGCAACGCATCCTCGATCGCGCGATAGCCGGTGCAGCGGCAGATGTTGCCCTTCAGCGCCGCGCCGAGATCCTGCCGCTGCGCCTGGTTCAGCGAGGCGCAGGTCAGGATCATGCCGGCGGTGCAGAACCCGCACTGGAACGCCTGCGCATCGATGAAGGCCTGCTGCATCGGGTGCGTCGCGCCTTCGGGCGCGAGCCCCTCGATGGTGGTGACCGCGTGGCCCTCGGCGCGGAACGCCGGAATCAGGCAGCTATGCACGGGCTCGCCGTCCAGCAGCACCGTGCAGGCGCCGCAGTCGCCGGCGTCGCAGCCTTTCTTGACGCCGAAATGGCCGAGCTCGCGCAGGAAGGTGCGCAGGCATTGCCCGGCGCGCGGCGCTTGCGCATGGCTCTTGCCGTCGATCTCGAAGCTCATGTCTGGAAGCTCATGGACGGGCCGTATGAAGTTCGTTGCGGATCTCCTCGGCGAGCCGCAAGGTCATCGCCTTGCGCCAGGCTGGCTTGCCATGGAGATCGTCGTGGTAATCATCATCAGGGATGGCTTGCAGGATCGCCTCGCGGAGCTCATCGGCCTGTGGCGCTCTGGCAAACGACAATCGAACCGGACGTTTGGTCGAGGCCGTCACCGTCAGCAACAATGCGCCGTCGGTCGCGAGGCTGCCGATCACCAGCGCCGCCGAACGGCCGATCGGCGTCAGCGAGATCTGGCGAAAGGCGGAGCGGCGCTTCAGCGCGGCGAGTGGGATGTCGATCTGGCGCAACAGGTCGCCGGGCTTTAGCACGTTGTGCTGGCTGCCGGTGACGAAGTCCGTGACGGCGACCTGGCGCTCGCCGCCGTCCGCCTGCCAGATGGTGCAGACGCCGTCGAGCGCCGCCGTGAGCGAGATCATCGGACCCGCCGGCAGCGACATGCAGAGATTGCCGCCGACGGTCGCGGTCTTCCAGATCTTGAACGAGGCCAGAAAGGCGCGGCAGCACTGGTTGATGACGGGCGCTGCCAGCCAGTCCGGCGGACAGGCCAACGCGTCGAGCTGCGCGATGCTGCAGGTCGCGGCGATCGACAGCCCCTGCGCGTCGATCGTCAGCGCCGGCCATTTCAGGTCGACGAGGTCGATCAGCCGGGTCAGGCTGGCCTGCGGTTCGGAGAACAGCCAGGTCCCGCCCGCGAGCCAAGCATCGCCTGCCGTCCAAACGGGCAGCTCGCTTCGCGTTTGCGGCCGGGCGACCTCGGTAATGGTATTCAAGTCCATGGATAGGCTTGCGCTTTCAATGACATGCTTGTCGCTGTAACAGTCCTGCAAGACCGACGCCAACCGCCCTGGTCTTTGAATTGCAAGGTGGCTCACGTCCCGTCTCAATCAACCGGAGCAGCGGCAGGCCATGGCGCAGACACAGGCGATCTGGATCAGGGATCCCCTCGGCATTCTCGCCGAGGGCGCGGAGCGCGGCATCGTGGTCCGCGACGGCCGGATCGTCGAGCTGGTGCCGGTGGGCGGCCAGCCCGCGACAGCGGATGCCGCGGGATTCGATGCCTCCCAACATGTCGTGGTGCCTGGGCTGATCAACACCCATCATCATTTCTACCAGACCCTGACGCGGGCGCTGCCGGCGGCGATGGATCGCGAGCTGTTTCCCTGGCTGCAGGCGCTCTATCCGGTGTGGGCGCGGCTGACGCCGGAGGCGCTCGAGCTCGGCGTCACCGTGGCGATGTCGGAATTGCTGCTGTCCGGCTGCACCACCACGACTGACCATCATTATGTGTTTCCGGCCGGGCTCGAGCAGGCCGTCGATATCGAGGTCGCCGTCGCCAAGCGGCTCGGCATGCGCGTGTTGTTGACGCGCGGCTCGATGAACCTCTCGCAGCGTGACGGCGGATTGCCGCCGGACAGTGTGGTGCAGGACGAGGACACCATCCTTGCCGACAGCGAACGCGTTGTCGCCAGGCATCACCAGCGCGGCGACGACGCCATGGTGCAGATCGCGCTGGCGCCATGCTCGCCATTTTCGGTGACGACCTCGCTGATGCGCAGGACCGCCGAGCTTGCCGAGAAGCTCGATCTGCGCCTGCACACCCATCTCGCCGAAACCGAGGACGAGAACAAATTCTGCGAACAGATGCACAACTGCCGGCCGCTGGATTATCTCGAGCAATGCGGCTGGCTCGGGCCGCGGACCTGGCTCGCGCACGGCGTTCATTTCAACACGGCCGAGATCAAGCGGCTCGGCAAGGCCAGGACGACCGTCAGCCATTGCGC
>NZ_JBAURI010000834.1:0-14401 GCF_049581145.1 Bradyrhizobium sp. | reverse complement strand
GATTACGTTGAATCGGAAAACGCTCTAGGTTCTTCTCTGGTCGCATTTTCTTTCGGAAAGCCGGTGTCCACCCTTCCGGAAAATGCTCTAGGCGCCCCTCGAGATACGGACCCCGTGAGATGAAATTGAACGTCGCCGTCCAGATGGACCCCATCGCGCGCATCAACATCCAGGGCGATTCGACCTTCGCCCTGCTGCTCGAGGCGCAAAGGCGCGGCCATGGCCTGTCCTATTATACTCCCGACAAGCTGTCGTTGCGCGGCAGCGAGCTGGTCGCCCCGGTCCATCTCCTGACCGTGCGCGACGAGCCTGGCAACCACTTCACCCTTGGCGAGCCGAGGCGCGAACCCTTGACCGCCTTCGACGTGATCCTGTTGCGGCAGGACCCGCCGTTCGACCTCGCCTACATCACCTCGACCCATTTCCTGGAGCTCATTCATCCGCGGACGCTGGTCGTCAACAACCCGGCCAGCGTGCGCAACGCGCCGGAAAAACTGTTCGTGATGAATTTCCCGCAGCTGATGCCGCCGACCCTGATCTCGCGCGACCTGGAAGAAATCAACGCGTTCCGCGACACCCACGGCGCCGTCGTGATGAAGCCGTTGCATGGCCATGGCGGTGCGGCGGTGTTCCGCGTCATGCCGCAGGACATGAATTTCGGTTCGCTGTTCGACATGTTTTCGGTGACGTTCAGGGAGCCCTGGGTCATCCAGCGCTTCCTCCCCGAAGTCAAACATGGCGACAAGCGCATCATCCTGGTCGACGGCGAGTTCGCAGGCGCCGTCAATCGGGTGCCGGCGGCGGACGATCTGCGCTCCAACATGGTGCGCGGAGGCGCCGCGCAGGCGACCGAACTCAGCGACCGCGAACGGGAAATCTGCGCCACCCTGGGACCTGAGCTGCGCGAGCGCGGGCTCTTGTTCGTCGGCATCGACGTGATCGACGGCAACCTCACCGAGATCAACGTCACCTCGCCGACCGGCATCCGCGCCGTCGCCCGGCTCGGCGGCCCGGACGTGGCAGCGAAGATCTGGGACGCAATCGAGGCGAAACGGGAGAGCGCCAAATAATGTTCCTGAAATGTTCTTGCGCATGAAACCCTCTTCCGCTACCTTCGCGCTCCGGGAGAGAGCTGCATGGTCCAGCGCGTATCTACCGTTGCCTTTGAGGGGATCGAGGCCCGTGCGGTCGACGTGCAGGTGCAGGTCGCGCCCGGTTTGCCGGCGTTCGCCATTGTCGGCCTGCCGGACAAGGCGGTCTCGGAGGCCCGCGAGCGGGTTCGCTCGGCGCTGATTGCCTCGGGGCTGGCGCTGCCGGCGCGCCGGATCACGGTCAACCTTGCGCCGGCCGACCTGCCCAAGGAAGGCAGCCATTATGATCTGCCGATTGCGCTCGGACTGATGGCTGCGATCGGCGCCATCCCGCCCGACGCGCTCGCTGGCTTTACCGTGCTCGGCGAGCTCGGGCTCGACGGCTCGATCGCGGCAGTCGCAGGCGTGCTGCCGGCCGCGATCGGCGCCAATTCCCGGGAGGAGGGCCTGATCTGTCCGGCGGCCTGCGGCGCGGAAGCGGCCTGGGCGAGCCCGGATATCCAGATCATCGCCGCCAATTCGCTGATCCAGATCGCCAATCATTTCAAAGGCACGCAGGTACTGTCGCGGCCGCAGCCGAAAGTGCGGGAAGCACCACCAAGCCAGCTCGACCTGCGCGAGATCAAGGGCCAAGAGAGCGCCAAACGTGCGCTCGAGATCGCCGCCGCCGGCGGCCATCACCTGCTGATGATCGGCTCACCCGGCTCCGGCAAGTCGATGCTGGCGGCGCGGCTGCCCTCGATCCTGCCGCCATTGTCGCCGTCCGAACTGCTCGAAGTCTCCATGATCGCCTCGGTCGCCGGCGAGATCGAGGGCGGCGCGCTGACCTCACGGCGGCCGTTCGGCAGCCCGCATCATTCGGCCAGCATGGCGGCTCTGACCGGCGGCGGCATGCGCGCCAAGCCCGGCGAGATTTCGCTGGCGCATCAGGGCGTGCTGTTCCTCGACGAGCTGCCGGAGTTCGATCCGCGCGTGCTGGATTCGTTGCGCCAGCCGCTCGAGAACGGCGAGGTTGCGATCTCCCGTGCCAATCACCGCGTCACCTATCCGGCGCGCTTCATGCTGGTCGCCGCGATGAACCCGTGCCGCTGCGGTCACGCCTACGAGCCGGGCTATTCCTGCAAGCGCGGACGGCTCGACCGCTGCACCGCCGACTATCAGATGCGGATTTCCGGCCCGCTGATGGATCGCATCGATCTTCGGATCGAAGTGCCGGCGGTCACCGCAGCCGACCTGATCCTGCCGCCGCCGTCGGAGGGATCTGCGGAAGTCGCCGTGCGGGTCGCGGCGGCGCGCGACATTCAGCGCGCGCGTTACACGTCCGCGGGGCTGCCGCAGATTCGCACCAACGCCGAAGCACCATCGTCGCTGTTGGAAGAGATCGCGCGGCCGGACGCGCAAGGCCAGAAATTGCTACGCGATGCCGCCGAGACCATGCGGCTGTCGGCGCGCGGCTATCATCGCGTGCTGCGGGTCGCCCGCACGCTCGCCGATCTCGACGGCGCGGCGACCATCGGCCGGCTGCATCTCGCCGAAGCGCTGTCCTATCGCGCGCTCGCCGAGGATTTGCGGCATGCCGCATGATCTCAACCTTGCGGTAAGGAGTTTTCTTTACGCTCCGCCAACCATAAGCCCGTCCTTTTGCGGGCCCCGGGGTTCGAGTGGGTGCGTGTCATGTTGCGTATGAAGATCCTGGTATCGGCTGTTCCCGTGGTCGCGGCGGCGATCTTCGCCCGCATCGAATTCTTCCCCCCGGCCGGCCCCTGCATCGCCATCAATGACAAGACGGTCGAGATCGGCTCCGCGCCCTGGCACGCCGACCTCCATGTCAGCTTCACCGACGATCCTGCGCTTGCCACCGTGCGAGTCGCCATCACCGAGAACGCCGAGACCGCCGACTTTGCCGTCGTCGATGACACCGACGACAGCGACGACAGCGCCTGCGAGACGACGCAAACGACGCAGTTCGTCGCGATCTCGGCCCAGCCCTCCTCATCCTCGCCCGTGATCTATCTTTCGCACGACGATGGTCCGGCCGATTATCGCGTCTTCGTGCATGCCAAGCGGTTCTCGGAGCGCGACGCCGCGGCCCTGATCGTCGGTGCTCATGGCGAGCCACCTCGCCTCGCACTGAACGCGTCTTAACCGTTCATCCACCCTGTTCGCATCCGGGCCGCTGGAACCCTCCGCCTTCAAACTCTTCGCAAGGTCGCCGCCCGCATCGTCAAGGCAATCGCAGCGCGTGAACGGCAATTCATCGGGGTCAATCACGATGGGACGGTTCTTCCGCACCAAACTCAGCGTCCGCCGCTTCACCCGACGCCATCCCAGGCTCTGGTCGCTATTCCGCTCGCTGACGATCTTCTCCGCCGCGTTCGGCGGCGCCTATGGATTCATCGTCGGCAGCCGGTCCGAACATTCCGGCTATGACCCCAACAGCTTCGCGATCGGCGCGAGCTTCCTGTTTGCGCTCGCCTGTCTCGCGCTCGCCACCATGAGCGTGCGGATGCGCTTTCTGCGCAAGAAGCTGCGCAAGATCGTGCTTCACAATGAGACGCTCGCCGACCGCAATTGGGAATTGCAGGAAGCCGAGCAGCGCGCCCGCAGCCTGTTCGAGTCGCAAGGCGATCTGATCGTGATGCGCGACGCGGCGGGCCTCATCACCTACGCCAACGACGCGTTTTGCGCGATGGCCGAGCGGCCGCGCGAAGCCCTGATCGGCAGCAGTTTCGCCTTCGAGGTTCTCGAGCAGGGCGATGCCGCGCTGGAGCCGAACGGCACGCGGGTCCACGACCAGCAGATTGCGACCCAGCTCGGACCGCGCTGGATTGCCTGGCGCGAGGGTCTCGTCCGGTCTGACGCCGGACAGCCGGCCGAATTGCAATGCGTCGGTCGCGACGTCACCGACCGCACCGAGACCGAACGCGCGCTCAGCGAGGCACGGGACCAGGCGGATGCCGCCAACCGAGCCAAGTCGCGCTTCCTTGCGATGGCGAGCCACGAGATCCGCACGCCCCTCAACGGCATCATCGGCATGAGCGGGTTGCTGCTGGATACGCCGCTGACGCCGGAACAGACCACCTATGCCAAGGCGGTCAAGACCTCGGGCGAAGCGCTGACGTCGCTGATCGAAGAGCTCCTGGATTATTCCAAGATCGAAGCCGGCAAGATCGATCTCGAGGCGCGCCCGTTCCCGCTGACCTCGCTGGTCGAGGACATTACCGAACTGCTGGCGCCGCGCGCGCAGGCCAAAGACCTGGAGATTGCTGCCTATGTCGACGAACGCCTGCCCGTGGAAGTGACAGGCGATGCGGCACGGTTGCGCCAGGTACTGCTCAATCTTGCCGGCAATGCGATCAAATTCACCTCGACCGGTGGCGTGGCGCTGATCGTCGAGCCCGGCATCTGGCCGAACGAAATCAGTTTTCAGATACGCGATACCGGTATCGGCATCGCGCCCGAGGCGCAGCAGCGAATCTTCCGCGAGTTCGAGCAGGCCGACGACCGCATCGCCCGCAGCTATGGCGGTACCGGGCTGGGCTTGAGCATCTCCGAGCGGATCGTCAAGCGGATGGGCGGCCGCATCGCGCTGCAGAGCCAGCCCGGTACCGGCTCGACATTCGAAGTCTCGATTCCATTACCCGCCGCCGATGGCGAAGCGCAGAGCGTCGAAGCGCCGGATCTTGCGGGCCGGTCGATCATGCTGGTCGCGCCGCAAAGCATCGAGACTTCGCTGGTTGCGCGGCGGCTGCAGCGTTGGGGCGCCCAGACCTGCATGGTGTCGGATACAGAGGTGGCGCTCGCCTTGCTGCCCGAACGCTCATGGCACGCGGTCCTGATCGATCAGCCGCGCGGCGCCGACGCAGGCATCGAATTGCTCGGCGAGGCCGCGCGCGGTCACGCGGCGCAACGGATCGTGATGTTCACGCCGGCGACCCGGCATGATCTGAAACCCTCGTCCGCTTTCACGGGTTATCTCGTCAAGCCGCTGCGCGTCGCCTCTCTCGCGGCCCGCCTGTCGGCGATGCCGGACGTGGTTGCACCGGACCTCGCCGGCGAAGCCCTGATCGAGATGGGCGATCCCGTTGGAACCGGCGCCGAGCAGCAAGCCAGGGGCCTGTCCATCCTGGTCGCGGAAGACAACGAGATCAACGCACTGCTGATGCGCTCGCTGCTCACGCGCCTGGGCCATCACGCCGTGATCGCCACCAACGGCGAAGCCGCGCTGGAATCCTGGCTGGCGGCGAAATCCGCCGGCACGCCCTACGACCTGGTGCTGATGGATATCCAGATGCCGCAGCTCAACGGCATCGACGCGGCGAAGCGCATTCGCGCACGCGAAGCCGGCCAGCCGGGCAGGCGCACGCCGATCCTCGCGCTTACCGCCAACACGCTGGTGGAAGATCGCTACGCCTGCTTCGAATCCGGCATGGACGGTTTCCTGATCAAGCCGCTCGACCGCGAAAAGCTCGAAGAGGCACTCGCCGGACTGACCGCCGCGCGACATCTGGCAGCGTAGATCTACAGCCGCCGCAACGCCACGGTTTCGATCTCGTGACCGGCGCCCTTTTTCAGGATCAGCGTCGCACGTGGACGGGTCGGCAGGATGTTATCCTCGAGATTGGCGAGGTTGGTCCGCTCCCAGATCGCGATCGCGGTCGCGGTCGCCTCTTCGTCGGACAACAATGCGTAGCGGTGGAAGTAGGATCTCGGATCATGAAACGCCGTGTCGCGCAACGCGAGAAAGCGCTTGATGTACCACTTGCGCAGCACCGGCTCTTCCGCATCGATAAAGACCGAAAAATCGAAGAAATCGGAGACCACCGGGACCGCCTTGCCGTCGCGCGGCAGCCGGCCGGTCTGCAGCACGTTGACGCCCTCGACGATCAGGATGTCGGGCTGGTCGATCTCGATCCATTGGTTCGGCACGATGTCATAGGTCAAGTGGGAATACACCGGGGCCCGGACCGCACGCCGTCCGGCCTTGATGTCGCTCAGGAATCCCAGCAGCGTCGGCAGGTCGTAGCTTTCCGGAAAGCCCTTCTTCTGCATCAGGCCTTGCCGTTCCAGGGCGGCGTTGGGAAACAGGAAGCCGTCGGTCGTCACCAGATCGACTTTCGGCCGTGGCGACCATCGCGCCAGCAGCGCCTGCAGCACGCGCGCGGTGGTGGATTTGCCGACCGCCACCGAGCCCGCGACGCCGATGATGTAAGGCATCTTGCGGTCCCGGATGCCGAGAAATTGCCGCTGCGCATAAAACAGCCGCTGCATCGCATCGACATAGATCGACAGCAGCCGCGACAGCGGCAGATAGATCTCCTCGACTTCCTTCATGTCGAGGCGATCGTGCATCGAGCGCAGTTGTGAGAACTCGCCCGGCTCCAGCGTCATTGGCGTATCATTGCGCAAACCCGCCCATTGCTCGCGGGAAAATATCCGATAGGGATTGTATGGCTGGTCTGGTGCCCGGATATCCATCGAGCTGCCCCTTGCTAGTCGCGCTTGCGCGACGCTTTCTCTTCCAGTCCGGACATCGACGTACGTTTCGAAAGCGCAGCCTCGACCTCTTCCAGCTTGACGCCGCGCGACTTCAACAACACCAGCAGGTGGTAGAGCACGTCGGCGCTTTCGGAGATGAGATGGTCGCGGTCGTTCTCCACCGCGGCGATCACGGTCTCGACCGCCTCTTCGCCGAATTTCTTGGCGCAATGTTCGGCGCCCTTGTCGAGCAGCTTTCTCGTATAGGACGCCTCTCCCGTCGACGCGGCGCGGGCGTCGATGGTGGCAGCCAGATCGTAGACCGTGAAACGCGGCATCAACCAGGACTCAACGCGGGCACCCCGCGGAGGCTGGGCGCTAATTTCATATAACTAGCACTTTTCTGACGAAAAGTCGTCAGGGATCAAGCCGCATCGGCAGGCCCGACCGCACCATGTGATCCTTGGCCTGCCGGATGGTAAATTCCCCGAAATGGAAGATCGAGGCGGCCAGCACCGCCGTGGCATGCCCCTCGCGGATGCCGTCCACCAGATGGTCCAGATTGCCGACCCCGCCGGAGGCGATCACCGGTACCGGAACGCTGTCGGCGATGGCGCGGGTCAGCGGCAGATCAAAACCCTGTCTGGTGCCGTCGCGGTCCATCGAGGTCAGCAGGATCTCGCCGGCGCCGAGCGAAACCACCTCCTGGGCATATTCGATGGCGTCAATGCCAGTGGAGTTACGGCCGCCATGGGTGAAGATTTCCCAGCGCTCAGAACCGCCGCCACGCTTCACCCGCTTGGCGTCGATCGCCACCACGATGCATTGCTCGCCGAATTTTTCCGCTCCCTCCTTGACGAATTCGCGCCGGGCCACGGCGGACGAGTTGATCGAAACCTTGTCGGCGCCGAACCGCAGCAGCGTCCTGATATCGTCGATGGTCCGCACCCCGCCGCCGACGGTGAGCGGCATGAAGCAGGCTTCCGCGGTGCGCCGGACCACATCCAGCATGATGCCGCGGTTTTCGTGGGTCGCGGTAATGTCCAGAAAGCACAGCTCGTCGGCTCCTGCCGCGTCATAGGCGATCGCCGCCTCGACCGGGTCGCCGGCGTCGCGCAGGTCGACGAAGTTGACACCCTTGACCACGCGGCCGTCCTTGACGTCGAGGCACGGGATGACGCGGACCTTGAACATTGCATCACTCCTAAGCGGCGTCGCGCGCGTTGCGGATCAGCGCGAGCGCGGCAGCCGGATCGAGCCGGCCGTCATAGAGAGCGCGGCCGGCGATGGCGCCGGCGAGCTTCTTGGCCCGCGGCGTCAGCATCGCCTTGATGTCCTCGATCGAGGCTAGACCGCCGGAGGCGATCACGGGGATGGAGATGCGGTCGGCCAGCGCGATTGTCGCATCAAGATTGAGGCCCTTCAACAGACCGTCGCGCGCGATGTCGGTGAAGATGATGGCAGCGACGCCGGCGTCCTCGAACCGCTTTGCGATTTCGAGCGCAGTCACCTGAGACGTCTCGGCCCAGCCTTCGACCGCGACCTTGCCGTCGCGCGCGTCGAGCCCGACGGCGACGCGGCCCGGAAACTTCCTCGCCGCGCCATTGACCAGTTCGGGATCGCGCACTGCGGCGGTGCCGATGATCACGCGCGCAACGCCCTTGGCGAGCCAGGCCTCGATGGTCGCGAGATCGCGGATGCCGCCGCCGAGTTGAAGCGGCATGGTAACCACCCGCAGCATGGATTCGACCGCCAGGGCGTTCATCGGCTTGCCGGCAAACGCGCCATCGAGATCGACCACGTGCAGATATTCAAAACCCTGCGCGGCGAAGCTCTCCGCCTGTGCCGCCGGATCGAGATTGAACACGGTGGCGCGCGCCATGTCGCCCTGCTCAAGGCGGACGCACTGGCCGTTCTTCAGGTCGATAGCCGGAAAGAGGATCACGGCTTCCATTTCAAGAAGTTCGAGATCAGCGCCAGCCCAAAACGCTGGCTCTTCTCAGGGTGAAACTGGGTGCCGATCGCAGTATCCCTGGCCACGATCGCCGTCACCGGACCGCCATAGTCCGCGCGCGCCAGCACGTCGGCCTCATTTGCGGCATTGAGGTGATAGGAGTGCACGAAATAGGCGTGGCGGCCTTTCGGACCGAGCGGCAGACGCTCCAGCACCGGATGCTCGCGCACCAGATCGAGCGTGTTCCAGCCCATATGCGGGATCTTCAGATTCTCTTCGTTCGGCACGATCTTCTCGACGTCGCCGGCGATCCAGTTGAAGCCGTCGGTCGTGACGTGCTCCTTGCCGCGGGTTGCCATCAATTGCATGCCGACGCAGATGCCGAAGAACGGCCGCGCCTTGCTGCGCACCGCTTCGGTCAGCGCCTCGAGCATGCCGTCGAGCGCATCCAATCCACGGCGGCAATCGGCAAAGGCGCCGACACCCGGCAGCACGATGCGGTCAGCGCGATACACCGCCTCGGGATCGCGGGTCACCATGATCTGCTGCGGATCCTGCATGCTGCGACTGGCACGTTCGAACGCCTTCGCCGCCGAGTGCAGATTGCCCGAGCCGTAGTCGATAATGGCAACGCTCATCGCGGCGCTCCCGGTTCTGGAAACAGGCCGATGATACCGCCAGCCGGCAATGGCGGCGGGGGCCTGGAGAAGGGCTGACCGGGAACGTCCCGAGTCGGCGGCGGACCACCCCGATCCACCGTCAACGGATCGTCGCCGGGCCCGCGCTGATTGGCAGCCCAGCGGTCAAAAAAACGCCGCTCGGCCGCGTCCTCGTCGTCAGCGACGACGATGTCGGGCTGGCGCCAACCGCGCCGCGACAGCGTCCAGCGCTGCAGGGTTGCCGCCTCGAAACCGGTCAAAAGCGCAATCACGAGGTCGCCAGACCAGATGACGAGGCGCCCGACGCCCAGCTCGCGCAGGCCGAAATGGAGGGCTGCGATCAGCACGATCCAGCCGAGCGCCGCCAGCCATAGCCGGTTCCAGATCAGCCAAAGCGGGCCGAACACCATCGCCCAGAAACGAAAGCCATCGCGCACGAATACGAAGCGGTCGGTGGCGCGAAGATCCGCGGTGGACGCCGAAGGCGCATGAACCGTGTAGACCGGCATTGTCTGTTACTCCGCCGAAAACTTCAGCCGCCAAGCTGACCCTTGGTGGAAGGCACCTCACCCGCGGCACGCGGATCAATCGCGACCGCAGCCCGCAATGCCCTCGCCAGACCCTTGAAGCATGATTCGGCGATATGATGACTGTTCTCGCCATATAAGGTCTCGACGTGCAAAGTCACGCCGGCATTGATCGCAAAGGCGTTGAACCATTCGCGGACCAGCTCGGTGTCGAACTGCCCGACCTTGTCGCGCGGAAACGCGACCTTGAACACCAGGATCGGCCGCCCGGATATGTCGATCACGACGCGCGACAAGGTCTCATCCATCGGCATATGGATCGAGGCGTAACGGGTGATGCCGGCCATGTCGCCAAGCGCCTGCTTGACGGCCTGCCCGAGCGCGATCCCGACATCCTCCGTGGTGTGGTGATGATCGATGTGCAGATCGCCGACCGCCTTCACCGCGAGATCGATGCGGGAGTGCCGCGACAAGAGATCGAGCATGTGATCGAAGAAGCCGATCCCGGTCGAGACGCTGGACGCACCGGACCCGTCGAGGTTTACCGAGACTTCGATATCGGTTTCCTTGGTTTTGCGCTTGATGGTCGCCGTGCGCATGAAAACTTCGCTTTCCCGTGCTTGAAACGCGACCTTTTATCAGGCGGATGCGGCCTTCGCTACCACGGTATGGGCCCGCAAGGGTCGAACTTCCGCCTATGGTGACCGATTTCCGGGCACGATTGTAACAGCGCCCGCCAGCCCCTAGATCTGGTCCGACACGAGGTATTCTAATGCAAGCATCCCCAAACGAGCTTCCGGTCTGGCACGGCACCACGATTTTGACGGTCCGCAAAGGCGGCAAAGTGGTGATCGGCGGCGACGGCCAGGTCTCGATCGGCCAGACCGTCATCAAGTCCAACGCCAAGAAAGTCCGCAAGCTCGGCAAGGGCGATGTCATCGGCGGCTTTGCCGGTGCAACCGCAGACGCCTTCACGCTGTTCGAACGGCTGGAGAGCAAGCTCGAGCAATATCCCGGACAGTTGACCCGCGCCGCCGTCGAACTGGCCAAGGATTGGCGCACCGACCGCTATCTGCGGCGGCTCGAGGCGATGATGATCGTGGCCGACAAGGAGGTCTCGCTGGTACTCACTGGCACCGGCGATGTGCTGGAGCCGGAAGCCGGCGTCATGGCGATCGGCTCCGGCGGCAACTATGCCCTGGCGGCCGCCCGCGCGCTGGTCGATTCCGACAAGGATGCCGAAACCATCGTCCGCCGCGCGCTCGATATCGCCGCCGATATCTGCGTCTATACCAACCGCAACGTGACCATCGAGACATTGCAGGCCGGCTGATCCATGGTGCCTGACTACGCCTTCCGCCCGATGTCGGCTGCCGATTTGCCGCTCCTCTGCCGCTGGCTGGCCGAACCTCATGTCAGGCAATGGTGGGGCGACCCGGACGAGCAATATGCTCTGGTGAGCGGCGATCTCGACGAACCGGCGATGGATCAATACATCGTCACCGCCGGTGGCGCGGCGTTCTGCTATCTGCAATGCTATGAGCTGACCGCCTGGAATACCGGTTTCGATGCGCAGCCGCCGGGCACCCGCGGCATCGACCTCCTCATCGGCGAGCTTGGCATGCTGGAACGCGGCCATGGTTCCGCGCTGATCCGCCGGTTCGCCGAGGACCAATTACGACAGGGGGCGCCACGCGTGGTGACCGACCCGGCCCCAGCCAATCGTCGCGCCATCCGCGCCTATGAAAAGGCCGGCTTCGAACGTGACCGCTTGGTCGAAACACCCGATGGTCCGGCGCTGCTCATGGTTCGCGATTGAAGTGGCTTGCCCCGACCCCATTCCCGTCCTAGCTAGGTGAAATGACAGACTTCTCCCCCCGTGAAATCGTCTCCGAACTCGACCGTTTCATCGTCGGCCAGGCCGACGCCAAGCGCGCGGTCTCGATCGCGCTGCGCAACCGCTGGCGAAGGCTGCAGCTCGATGGCGGCCTGCGCGAGGAGGTGCTGCCGAAGAACATCCTGATGATCGGGCCGACCGGCGTCGGCAAGACCGAGATCGCGCGGCGGCTGGCGAAACTCGCGGGCGCGCCGTTCATCAAGGTCGAGGCCACCAAATTCACCGAGGTCGGCTATGTCGGCCGCGACGTCGAGCAGATCGTGCGCGATCTCGTCGAACTCGCGATCGCGCAGGTGCGCGAGCGCAAGCGCAAGGATGTGCAGGCGCGCGCCCAGCTCGCCGCCGAGGACCGCGTGCTGGACGCCCTCGTCGGGTCCAATTCGAGCGCTGCGACCCGCGATTCATTCCGGCGGAAATTGCGCGCCGGCGAGCTCAACGACAAGGAAATCGAGATCGAGACGCAATCCTCCGGCGGCATGCCGATGTTCGAGATTCCGGGCATGCCCGGCGCACAGATGGGCGCGATCTCGATCGGCGACATCTTCGGCAAGCTCGGCGGCCGCACCAAGACCCGCCGCGTGACGGTGCAGTCCTCGCACGATATCCTGGTCGCCGAGGAATCCGACAAGCTCCTGGACAACGACCAACTGGTGCAGGAAGCAATCGGCGCGGTCGAGAACAACGGCATCGTGTTCCTGGACGAGATCGACAAGATCTGCGTGCGCGAAAACCGCCTCGGCGGCGATGTATCGCGCGAAGGCGTGCAGCGCGACCTGCTGCCGCTGATCGAGGGCACCACGGTTTCGACCAAGCATGGCGCGGTCAAGACCGACCATATCCTGTTCATCGCCTCCGGCGCTTTTCACATTGCCAAGCCGTCCGACCTGTTGCCGGAATTGCAGGGTCGCCTGCCGATCCGCGTCGAGCTGCAGGCGCTGACCCGCGACGACATGCGCCGCATCCTGACCGAGCCGGAGGCGTCGCTGATCAAGCAGTATGTCGCACTGATGAAGACCGAGGGCGTCACGCTCGATATCACCGATAACGCAATCGACGCGCTGGCCGATGTCGCGGTTGCGGTCAACTCCTCGGTGGAGAATATCGGCGCGCGGCGGCTGCAGACCGTAATGGAACGGGTCCTGGACGACATCTCCTTCACCGCGCCGGACCGCAACGGCGAGACCGTCACGGTCGACGCCGACTACGTGCAGAAGCACGTCGGCGATCTCGCCAAGAACACGGATTTGAGCCGGTTTATTCTTTAGGACTGAAATTCGGAATCGTCGTCCTCGCGAAGGCCGGGACCCAACCGCCGACATATGCCGTAAACATGATCGTGGCCCCAGCCTCAGCACAGCACGCGTCGGTGGTTCCGGATCCCGGCTCGCGCTCGCAAAGGCTCGCTTGGCCGCGACGACGATGAAACTGGATTGGCGCGTATTGCAAAACCGCTGGCGGTTGATGCTCGCCGTCAATGTCGCCGTGATCATCGGCGTCTTTCTGCACAAGATCGCGCTGCCGCCTTATGTGCCCTACATCCATCTCCTGGTCGACTATCATTTCGGCTTCATCAAGCGGGCGCTGATTGGCGCTCTCGTATCGCTGATCACCGCGAAGGTGCCGGTATGGCTGGTGTTCGCGCTGGGCGGTGCTGCATGGCTCGTCACACTCGCATTGTTCGTCGGACTGTTCCGGCGAACCTTCGGTTTCGACGAAAAGCACCTGCCATTGTTCGTGTTCATGGCGGGTTCGCCGTTCTTCCTGAAGAATTTCATGCACACGCTCGGTCATTTCGACATCTATGGCTGCCTGGTTGCGATTCTCCTGCTGCTCGTGCCGGCGCGCTCGATTCTGTTCGTGCTGCTCGCGATGCTGTGCGCCATCATCCTGGTTCTGATTCATCACATTCATCTCTTGATGTATGTGCCGACCATCGCCGTCATCGTGGTGGTCCGATATTATCTGGTCGAAGGCGTCAACCGGCTCAACGTCAGCGTGGGCATCCTGGCGGCGCTCGGGCTCGGCACTCTCTTCATGGCGGCGCAGTTCTACGGCACGGTGCCGGTGCCGGAAGCAGACTTCCTCGGCTATCTGCAGGGCCGGATGGCGGATCCCTCGCGCACCGATCTCCTGAGCTTTGGCTACATCTGGTACCAGCCGCTGTCGAAGGAAATCCAGGACACCTGGGCGCGGATGCCGTCGAACATCCTGGGTGTGCCGGTGTTCGCGCTGCTGATCTGGCTGCACGCTCCGCTGTGGCGATATTTCGCGGCAACGCTCCGTGCACTGGCGCATGAGTGGCAACGGCGCCTGATCATCGCGGCGCTGATCGGGGTCAGCCTTGGCTATCTCGTCATGTTCGCGATGGTGTTCGACTATTCCAGATGGATCTCGAACTGGGCGGTATGCATGTTCCTGATCCTGCACGCGATCAAGACGCTGCCCGCCTTGCAAAGCGTGCCTCCCATCGCGACCGGCGACCGCAGGACCACGATCCTCGGCTGGATCGTGACGTTGATCCCGCGGGTCGGAATCGTGCGGCCGTTTTAAGTCTGCATTTTCGTCCGCCTGATTCGCACATAGAGCGCGCCCTCGCCGCCATGACCGATATGCGCTTCCTCGAATCCAACCACGAGCGGACGGAATTCCGGCAAGGCCAGCCAGAGCGGCACCTGCCGACGCAGCACACCGCGTTCGGATTCACCGCCGCCGGCCTTGCCCTTGCCGGTGATGATGAGGACGAAGGTGAGGCCCTCGGCGTGAGCGCGGTGCAGGAAACCGAGCAACGCGCGGTG
>NZ_JBAURI010000833.1:0-11432 GCF_049581145.1 Bradyrhizobium sp. | reverse complement strand
GACCACCACGAGCCGAAGCTTCGTGGCGCAGCACGGCGGCGCCGAGCACTTCATCTGCGTCGTGGCGCCTTCGGGACTCGGCCTCGCGACCAGCGCGCGGAGCCGCAAGCCGTTGCCGATGCAACTGTCCGCGTCATGCCCCGCCGACGGGACCCTCCGCGGGGCTTTCGGACCATGTGCGATCCAAAGGCGGCGCCAAAGCATATCGGCGACCGCAGTGCTCATGATGATTTATGCTCGCCGAGCAGCTTGCCGGTCGATCGATTGATGAAATGCACTCGCGTGCAGGCCGGGCATGTCACGGTGACAAAGGTGCCCGGTTCGGCGGCCGGGTCGACGGCCAATGGCTGCTGGACGTTCATACCGGTATTGGGACATCGAAACGTCGAACGCGACATGGATCAAACGCTCGCAAGACGGCTGGACGTACGCGATACCGGCTCAAAGTTCCTGGGCTGTGACATCTGGCATGTTTTCAAAAACAGAGCGCCGGCTGCGGCCGCGCTACAGGGTTTCGGCGACGAGCCGGATGCGAAATAACGGCTTGTTGGACCGGTCCAGCAGCTCCATTTGCCAATCCGAGTTCTGTTGCAGCTTGCGACTGGCATCGCCGATCAGATTGCCGCAGACCTTCGTCATCTCGGACCAGGCTGCACCAATGTCCGGGAGTTCGCACTCGTCCGATGCGCAGGACGTTTCGCCAGTCTTGGTTCGAAAGGAAAAGGATGGCATCGGGAGACCTCGCGGTTCGGCAGCCTGTGCATCGCAATCGGAACGATTGCGCTACCCGGCCGACCGCAACCGCTACTCAATTTGCGAAGGGCGGGACCAGGACGAGACAGTCTTTCCGCGCCATTGCCTTGCCGCGCCATTGCCTTGCCGCGCCGTCCTGCGTGCGCTGGCGGACATAGCGCGCGGCAAATTGCTACCTTTCGATGAAAAGAACCTGCTACGGTCGCGACGCAGCTTGACGCACACCGGATCAATCCAATGCCGATCCAATCTTCGGCCGCATCGCTCAGTCGCTTCCTCCTCGTCGACACGCACGATCCCGAAATCATGCGAAACACGCTATTGAACCATTACGGCGCGAAAAAATTCGAGGCGCGCGACACCTCCGACTTTCTGGGCCAGTCGTTTCACGCCAAGCTGGAATCGGCCTCGCTGGGCGTGACCGCCTATGGCACCCCGGTATCGATCGAATTTCTCGAATGCAATTTTGCCCGGCTCCATATCGCCATCGCGGGCAAGGTCGCCACCATCATCGGCGGCCGCACGACCGAAACCTGCGCCGCCCAGGCCTGCGTGACGCCGCCCGATCGCGCCAACCGACACGACTTCGACGCCGGCACCAAGGTGCTGTTCGTCCGCATCGAAAAGACCGCCCTGGAACGGAAGCTGGCGGCGCTGCTGGGCGCCCGGCCGCGACGCCCGATCGAGTTCTCGCCGGCGCGCCCCGATGACCAGGCGCATTTCGAGAGCCTCAAGGACATGATCGCGTTCACAGCGAAGCAGCTGGCTTCGACCGCGGCGAATCCGCCGCTATTGATGCTCAAGGAGATCGAGCAGGCCCTGGTCGTGGCCTTCCTCGAGACCGTCCCGCACTCCTACAGCGACGCGCTGCGACGGCCGCCCGCCGACATCACGGACACCCACGTTCGGCGCATCGAGGAATATATCGACGCGCATTGGCGACTACCGCTGACCGTGGAGGACCTGTCCCGCATCACCGAGATCGGCACGCGCTCGATATTCCATGCGTTCAAGCGCGCCCGCGGCTATACCCCGGTATCCTACATCAAGACGGTTCGGCTCCGGAACGCGCATGCGATCCTGACATCGCCGGGCGAGGCCGGAACGGTGACAGCGGCGGCCTATCAGTGCGGCTTTTCCAACCTCGGTCATTTTGCCAGGGACTATCAGCGCACATTCGGCGAATTGCCGTCAGTCACGCTGAACAAGGCCAGGCACTGGTCCCCGCAAGACCGGCGCAGTCACTAGACGACCGATTCCACGAAGTCGATCACGGTGGATGGATAGAGCGGCGCGCGGAATTGATGGTTTTCGCAAGAGCCCTACCCGTCCTGCTCCTTCGTTTCATATGATCAGGACTTCGGAAACGCTCTGCCACGACCGATTCCGTGAAACCTATCGTTTCCGCGCACTCCGGCCTCGTCCTGAGGATGAGGTTCGGAGGAGACGGATATGATTCGAATCGCGCGATCGCTGGATCAGGGCGTCGGCATCCGGAAAAGAATGCCGGCATACCTGTTTTCCCTTTGCTTGAGCCATTGCGGCCATATCGGCGGTTGTGGCGTGATCGGCGCGTCGGTGAGCTCGAGAATGACGCGCTTGAGCTCGACGCCCGGCCCGAAATTCGCAGCGAGATCATCGGGCGAGACCCGCACCAGCGTGTGCGGATCATTGATGTCGCGGAATCGCACGAGCTGGGGCAACACCGTGAAAGCAACATCGCGCGGCCCGCTCTGGCGACGCACATCCTCCAGCGCGGCCTTCTGCTGGCTATAGTTCCTCCCAATCATCGTGCCGGGCTTGTCGTAGGCCGCAAAGGGCAGGCATCCGATCTCGTCCAGCGGACAAAACAGCTGCCTGACGAAGGCGCGCTCCTGATCCGGCGTTCGCCTTGCGTCCATGAACGTCAGGAACAGCAGGCCCTTGTCCCCGAGATCGACGGTCGGCGCGTAGCCGAGAGGCCTTGGATGGATGTCGGGACCACCCAGATTGACGGTGCTGTCCGGCTGCATGGTGTAGCGCAGCTCGATGACGCTCGACCCGGTCCTGAGCTGATCGCCGTCCTGCACGTCCACGCTCAGCCGATAGCGCACATGAACATGATAGAAATTGAGCCGGACCAGGACGGCCGCGCCAATCACCACGGCGGCGAACAGTCCGAGCACGACGAGGCGGCGCTTCATGCGATGTCTTTCCAGGCCCGGTGGCCACATTACTGGGCTCGGGTAATGGCACTGCCATCAATGGTCTGCGCCTGCATGTCAACGCTGATTGAAGGCTATTGTTGGCCGCCCCGGTGTCTGCCTTCGCCCGCGCTCAACACCTGCATCGACCGGCGTGCGTTCCGGCACTTGCGCTGCGTGCCACATCGAAAGTCCCCCGAGACTCCTGGCTCGAGCGCACGCGTCAGTCCGGTTCGTGACCTGGATAGATCTTGAACTGAGGCAGTGTGTCAGCGATCTCATATCACGGCGCTTTCGACGCAGCGAGGACATGGCGCTCGGGCCGTGCATGCGGGTCACCGTCAAGGCCGTCCTGTTGGCTGGCGGCGGCCGATGTGGCAAGGTCGGTCCCGTTTCGGGGCGCCGCTGCCCCGCCTCCTGGCGGGACCCTGCGCGGCCTGCCAGCAAAATGGCAACGGGACAGGGACGCATGGATACGATCGCGCGCGAGCAGGTTTTGATGCGGCGGCTTGGCTTTCGGCTGATGCCGCTGTTGATCCTGCTGTTCCTGGTGTCCTTCATCGATCGCCAGAACGTCGGTTTCGCCAAGCTGCAGATGCTGACCGACCTCAGGATGACCGAGGCGGCCTATGGTCTCGGCGCCTCGCTGTTCTTCATCGGCTACCTGATCTTCGAGGTGCCGAGCGCGCTCGGGCTGCAGCGCTACGGCGCGCGGATCTGGCTGGCGCGGATCATCTGCACCTGGGGCCTGGTCACGGTGCTGCTGGCCTTCACCTCGTCGGCGGCGATGTTCTATGTGCTGCGCTTCCTGCTCGGCGTCGCGGAGGCCGGCTTCTATCCCGGCGCGATCTTCTACATCAGCGTCTGGTTTCCGCGCTCCTACCGCATCCGCATGCTCGGCTTTTTCACCCTCGGCAGCACGCTCGGCAACATGTTCGGCGGCCTGATCAACGGTCCCCTGCTCGACCTCAACGGCACGCTGGGGCTGGCCGGCTGGCAATGGGTGTTCATCGGCAGCGGCGTGCCGGCCGTGCTCCTGACCTTCGCCGTCTTGGCGTGGCTGCCATCGTCGCCGGAAACGGCGAGCTTCCTCAGCGACGACGACCGCGCGCTATTGTCGAGCGCGCATGCCCGCGAGCCGTCGACGGCCACGATCCACGGCCGCCCCTGGGCGGCATTGTGGGACCCGCGCGTGATCGGCTTCGCGCTGATCTACATGCTGATGTCGACCTCGCTCTACGGCGTCACCTACTGGCTGCCGACGGTGGTGAAGAGCTTTGGCGTCAGCGCCACCGTGAACGGGCTCTTGAACATGATCCCCTGGGCGATCGGCGCGGTGCTGCTGGTGCTGCTGCCGGGCCTGCTGCGCCACGATCGCATCGTGTTCCGGGCGGCAGCCTTCATCACGCTGATTGGCGTGACCTGCTTTACCGCCAGCGTGGTGCTGACCGATCCGGTGCAGCGCTTCATCGTGCTCGCGATCGGCGGGCCCTGCATCTCGCTGCTCTATCCCTGCTTCTGGTCGCTGCCGTCGCAGTTCTTCTCGGGCGCGCGAGCGGCGGCCAGCATCGCCGCGATCAACTCGATCGGCAATCTCGGCGGCTTCTTCGCCCAGAACCTGATGCCCTGGGTCGGCCGGGTGACCCACTCCACCGGCGGTCCGATGCTGGTGCCGGCCGCCTGCCTCGCCGCGCTCTGCGTCGGCGCGATCGTGGCGTCCCTCGTGATGGGCAGGCTGCCGCCGCAGCCGGTCGCGGCCTGAGGCGCGGCATTCACCGCTGCAACAGACGGTCATCGACGTGCGGAGATTGGCGCGGCTATTCTCCGCATAATTGCGTAGATTAGCCTTGCATATGCGGAGGTTCGACGCCATAATATCCGCATATGGTGCGGAGAATGGTCACTTACATTCATCAACTGGCCGATTGGCCCAAGTTTCGCTGGAACAGCCAAAACCTGGCGGACAGGCTCGCTTCCGTTCGCCATCGTCAAGGCCGACTGATCGGACGCATGGAAGGGCTTGGCCTCAGGCTGCGCGCCGAGGCGACTTTGCAGGCGCTGACCGAAGAAGTGGTCAAGACCAGCGAGATCGAAGGCGAAATTCTCAACAAAGATCAGGTGCGTTCATCGCTTGCGCGCCGCCTCGGTGTCGAGATCGGCGCGCTCGCGCCGGCCGACCGTCACGTCGACGGTGTGGTCGAAATGATTCTCGACGCGACCGAGAAATATGATGAGCCGCTCACCGAGGAGCGCCTATTTGGCTGGCATGCCGCGTTGTTTCCGACGGGGCGCAGCGGCATGCACAAAATCACTGTCGGCAACTGGCGCTCCGAACAGTCCGGTCCGATGCAAGTCGTCTCTGGCCCGGAGGGCCGTCGGCGCGTGCATTACGAGGCACCTGTCGCGTCGAATCTCGATCATGAAATGAAGAACTTCCTCACATGGTTCAATGGCGATGCCAAGGGGCTCGATCCGGTCCTTAAAGCCGGTGTCGCGCATCTCTGGTTTGTCACCATTCACCCATTCGAAGACGGCAACGGCCGCATCGCGCGCGCCATCGCGGATCAGCAGCTTGCTCGTTCAGAGAACAGCGCACAGCGCTTCTATAGCATGTCCACTCAAATCCGGCAGGAGCGAAACGGCTATTACGACATTCTCGAAGCGACGCAAAAGAGCGACCTCGATATCACCTCCTGGCTCGAATGGTTTCTGGTGTGCCTTGGCCGCGCAATCGATGGTGCCGAAACGGTTCTGGGCTCGGTGTTGCTCAAGGCCAGGTTCTGGAAATCGCACGAAGGCGAAACCTTCAACGAACGGCAGCGCAAGGTTCTCAACCGTGTACTGGATGGCTTCGAGGGCAAACTCACATCCTCCAAATGGGCGGCGCTCGCCAGATGCTCACAAGATACCGCATCGCGCGACATCGGCGACCTTCTCGCGCGGAAGATCTTGACGAAGGACGCCTCAGGCGGGCGCAGCACAAGCTATTCACTTGCCACCGTTGATTAAAGGTTGAGGCACCGCCGCCTGAGCGATGTCGGCGCCCGGTCCTCCGGACGGAAATCTGCAGGATGAAAAAACCTGCCCTACAACCTGCTATCTTTGCGGCAAGCCGCTGAAACCGCCCACGAATCCAGATCATCGCGGAGCAGCCAACCCCACGTAGTTCTACGGACGCCGAACACCTCCGGCGCGAGGCTGGCCGAATGCAACCCAACGGCGAACCGTGTTCTCACGGGTCCGGCAGCGAACCATCGATTAACCGCATCCAACCATCAATTGCAGCTCCGCAATACCGCGGCGAAAGCAGCCACGCTGCTTCACAAGATGGCAGGTTTGCACCATGCGCGACGAGGGCTGCCGATGATCCCACTCTCCGTCGTGATCGATCGGTCCTCGAGCCCAAACGCGATCCGGACGCAGCTCGGAACCGTATTCGCAGTCGAGTTCAGGGGTCTCGACCAGATCGAAGAGATCGAGCCGCAAGACGACGTCGTCTTCGACATCGACGTGCTCAGATGCCCCGATATTCCCCGGATCAAACAATGGCTCGCGAAGCCCTGCAAGCGCGGCAAGACGATCTTCGCCGTCGACAAGGCGTCGCGGCATGCGCAGGCGCAGGCCGCCGCGTTCGGCGCGTCTGGCGTCGTCAATCGCCCGCTCGCCGGTCGCGAGGTCATGACCACCCTGCTGGGGGATTTCGACGGCCTGACCGACAACGAGACTCCGCCGCAACTCAGAAGCTTCGCCGACGTCGCGCCGGCCCTCGATGCGCTGGAAAACATCTTCTTATCGGCGCATCTCGGGGCGGCGCTCGATCTGCAGATGGTCGACTTCGCCTCGCGGACATTGATCAGAAGCATCGCCGACAGCGGCGTCGAACCCTGGATCGACATCGTCCGCAAGCATCATAGCCAGACCTACCAGCATTCGCTGCTGGTGACTGGAATCGTCACCGCCTTTGCGCGGGAACTGGGGATGTCGGAGGCCGATCAGGCCAGGCTCGCGTCGGCGGCGCTGCTTCACGATATCGGCAAGGCGCGCATTCCAGTTCCGATCCTGGAGAAGCCGGGCGCGCTCGACGCCGAGGAGATGCTGGTGTTGCGCCAGCATGCGCGGTACGGGCACGAAGCGCTCGCATCGGTGCCGGGACTCGACAAAGACCTGCTCGACATGGTGGTTCACCACCACGAATATCTCGACGGCACCGGCTACCCCGATCATCTGCGGGCGGCCCGGATTTCGGACCTGGTCCGCCTTGTCACCATTTCCGACGTTTTCGGCGCGCTGATCGAGAGGCGCTCGTACAAGAAGCCGATGTCCTGCAAGCAGGCCTATTACGTCCTGCTCACCATGGGGCAGAAGCTGGACGAGGACATGCGACGGGAGTTCAAGTTCGTCAGCGAATTGCGCGTCGGCTGACCGCCGGCGGCGATGTCTTCGTCGGGACGCGGCTCGCAGCCGCAATGAGATCTTTCCGCGAGTCGCTTTTCCGCAAGTCGCTGGTCGAGGCCCGGCTCAGGGCAATGCCTCGGTGCTGATCCTGCAGGCGCCGAATTCGGCGCGCGTCGAATCCGTCTCGTAGGTCTGCAACACGATGTTCCAGTCGGCCGAGTTGATGCCGAGGCTGAGCCCGTCGACATAGCCGTTCATCGAAGTGACCGTGGTGGTCACATTGCTCAGCGCCAGCGCGCCGCCGTCCTGGTAGACGCGGAGCGCCTTGGCCTGCGCGTCGAACACGATCGAGATCGATCGTTTCTCGGGCTCGAAGTCGGATTGCGAGCCCGTCTTCGTCTCGACATTGGTGAGATTGCAATCGAGCCGCCTCGGCGCGGCGTCGGCGCTCCCGATCGACAGCAAGAGCAAAACGGCGGCAAGGCCGCCCGCTGCGTTCAAGATCCACATGTCAAAACGCCAATCATTCATCGCAGCGCCTCGCACAAAACCCTATGCCGTCGTCCACGGATCGCGGTTGATGAAGATCAAGATCGTTCCCGAGCTCACTCATAGCGCAGCGCCTCGATCGGATCGAGACGCGCGGCCTTGCGCGCGGGATAGAACCCGAAGAAGATGCCCGTCGCCGCGGAGAACACGAAGCCGCCGACGATCGCCACCGCCGATATCGGCGCCGGCCATCCGGTGACGAGCGAGATCGTGACCGAGAACAGGATTCCCGCGACGATGCCGGCGACGCCCCCGCTGACGCTGAGGAAGACGGCCTCCGCCAGGAACTGGAACAGCACATGCGCGCGCCGGGCGCCGATCGCCATGCGCAGCCCGATCTCGCGGGTGCGCTCGGTGACCGAGACCAGCAGGATGTTCATGATGCCGATGCCGCCGACCAGCAGCGAAATCGATGCAACGGCCGCCAGCAGGATCGCCATCACGCGGCTCGAGCCTTCGGCGGTCTCGGCGATCTGGCTCAGGTTGCGCACCGAGAAGTCATTGACGTCTCCGGGACGGATATGGTGGCGGCGCGCCAGGATATCGGTCGACTGCGTGATCGCCAGATCAACGTCGGCCTGGTTCACGGCCTGCACATAGATCTGGTTGACATAGCCGGTGATGCGCGCCTGCAGATTGTAGGGATTGGGCGGCGACGGATAGACCCAATTCAGCGGCGTCTGCTGCTGGCTTGGCGCCGCGACCCCGATCACCTTGCGCTCGGCCGTGCTGAAGGGAATCATCACGAGATCGTCCTGATCGGTTCCGTAGCTCGACTGGCCTTTGGGCGCGAGAACGCCGATCACCCGCAGCGGCACGCCCTTGACCTGGATCACGGTGCCAAGGGGATTCTCGTTGGGACCGAACAATTGGGCGTAGACGGTCTGGCCCAGCACCACCACCAATGCGGCCTTGCCTTGGTCATCACTCGAAATTCCCTGGCCGGTCTGGATTTGCCAGTTCGTGATCGGCGGGTAGTTGGTGCTGACGCCCTGGATGTTCGTCGACCAGTTCTGGTTGCCGTATTTGACCTGCCCGGCCTGTCGGATCAGATAGCTGACGGTGCCGACCGCGGTGGCCTCGCGCCGGATCGCCTGCACGTCGGTGACCGTCAGTGTCGATGCGCTGCCATAGCCGGCGCGGATGCCGCCGCTCGTGACGGCGCCCGGCAGAATCACCACCAGGTTCGTGCCCAGACTTTCGATCTGCTTGCGCACCGCCTCGTTGGCGCCCTGCCCGACCGCCACCATCGCAATCAGCGCCGCGACTCCGATGAAGACGCCGAGCATGGTCAGGGCCGAGCGCATCTTGCTGCGCAGGATGGCCTGGGCTGCCGCCGCCATGATCATGACCGCGAAGGCCCAATGGGCCGTCGACGGCATGACGGATACGTCACCTGCCTGCCCGCCTGTTTCCTTGTCCGTTTCCTTGTCTGTGTCCTTGGGACGAAACTGCAGCATTGCAGACGCCGCGGGGCCCGCTGCCGCCGCGGCTCCGCCCGGCACGGGCTTTCTGGTGCGCTGATCCGAGATGATCCTGCCGTCGCGCATCGTCACGGTACGGTCGGCATAATCGGCGATATCCTGCTCGTGGGTGACGACGACGATGGTGACGCCCTGCTCGCGATTGAGCGTCCGCAGCGTTGCCATGATCTCGTGCGAGGTGCGGGTATCGAGATTGCCGGTCGGCTCGTCGGCCAGCAGCACGCTCGGCGCATTGATCAGCGCGCGGGCGATGGCAACGCGCTGCTGCTGACCGCCGGACAGCTGGCCGGGTGTATTGCGCTCGCGATCACCGAGACCGAGAACGGCCAGCGCGGCGCGTGCGCGCTCGACGCGGACGCTTCGGCTCGCCTGCCCAGAAGTCGAATAGAACAGCGGCAGGGCGACGTTTTCGATCGCGCTGGTGCGCGCCAGCAGATTGAAGCTCTGGAACACGAAACCGAGCCGTTCGCTGCGGATCCGCGCCAGTTCCGGCTCGGACAGGGCGGCGACATCGATGCCTTCGAAGTAATAATGGCCGGTCGACGGCCGGTCGAGGCAGCCCAGGATCGCCATCAGCGTCGATTTGCCGGAACCGGATGATCCCATGATGGCGACGAATTCGCCGCGATCGACCGTGAGGCTG
The DNA here is from genome assembly GCF_049581145.1 of Bradyrhizobium sp. Classification (GTDB taxonomy): domain Bacteria; phylum Pseudomonadota; class Alphaproteobacteria; order Rhizobiales; family Xanthobacteraceae; genus Bradyrhizobium. The sequence goes on along the minus strand of NZ_JBAURI010000833.1, from coordinate 1,425 downwards.
CTGCCGCGCAACGCATGCACGTCGACGTCGCCGACGTGATAGGTCCGCGTCACATTCTCCACCCTGATGACCGCTTCTGCCATCCTGTTCCGCCAGCTTTGTTATTCCGCCATCTTGGCCGATGGATTCACAGCCGCGGCGGCGGCAGCGTACCGGCCGAAGCCTGCCGCTGCTCGGCCAGGATGACCTGATCGCCCGGCTTGACGTCGCCGGCCACGATCTCGGTGAAGGCGTCGTCGTCGAGACCGGCCTCGACCGGGCTCGCCACCGGCTTGCCGTCGCGCAGCAGCCAGAGCTGTTTCCACGACTGCGGCGCGCCCTGCGGCGCGGCGCCCGCCACTTGCCCACCCTGGCCATAACGCAACGCCTGGCTCGGCACCCTGATCACGTCGCTGCGGCTGTCGATGATCAGCCGCGTCGCCGCCGTCATGCCCGGCTGCAGCGCCAGACTCGAATTATCGACGCTGACCACCACGTCGAACGTCACGACGTTCTGCACGGTCTGCGGTGATTGGCGAAGCTGGCTGATCGTGCCGTTGAACGTGCGTTGCGGGAAGGCGTCGACCGTGAACGATGCGGCATTGCCCTCCTTGAGGCCGCCGATGTCGCTTTCGCTGACATTGGTATCGACCTCCATCATCTTGAGATCGGACGCGATCAGAAACAGGGTCGGCGTCTGGAAGCTCGCCGCGACGGTCTGGCCCATGGTCACGCTGCGCGAGACCACCGTGCCATCGACCGGCGATACGATGTTGGTGTAGTCGAGATTGACCTGGGCGGAATCGAGCGCGGCCTCCTGCTGCTGAATGGTGCCCTGGTCGAACACGATTTGCGCCTGGGCCTGCTCGTAGGCGTTTCTGGCCTGGTCGGCCACGTCCTGCGACACGGCGTGGGTCACCACCATCTGCGCGTTACGCTCATGGTTGATCCTGGTATAGGCGAGATTGGCCTGATCCTTCTGAAGCTGGGCTTTTCCGACCGAGAGATTTGCCTTGGCCTGGGCGACCAGCGTCTCGTACGGCCGCGGATCGATCTTGGCGCAGACCTCGCCTTTCTTGACCCTGGTATTGTAGTCGCAATAGATCTCCTGGATCACGCCCGATACATAGGAGCCCACGATGATCGTGAGCTCGGGATTGACCGTTCCGGTTGCCGCCACGGTCCGGGTCACCGGACCGCGCGTCACCTGCGCGGTCACATAGTGCACGGCGCTGCGTTTGGCGGACATCCACCACGTGGCGGACGCAATCCCGGCAACGAGCAACGCTGCGATCCCGGCCATCAGCCAATGTCTGCCGGGCCTGCCGGCCTTGGACTCGTTCCCGATCGAAGGCGTCACCGGAATCGAGACCACCTTGCCGGACACCTTCTGCTGGCTCGCATCCGTCACTACGCCTTCGCTCATGCCGATGGTCCGTCAACTGC
>NZ_JBAURI010000832.1:0-15332 GCF_049581145.1 Bradyrhizobium sp. | reverse complement strand
GGGCCGGACCGAGTCGCCGCGCTGCAGGCCCGCCACGGCCGCGATGCGGCGGGGCACGCGATCGAGCAGGCGATGGCCGACATCGCCGAAGGGTTGGTGCAGGCGGGCGTTCGGCGCTTGGTGGTGGCCGGCGGCGAGACCTCGGGCGCCGTGGTGGACCGCCTCGGCATTCCCGGCTTCCTGGTGGGAGCCGAAATCTCAGCCGGTGTCCCGGTGCTGCGCGCGGTCGGCGCGAAAGACGGCGAGATGCTGCTTGCCCTGAAGTCGGGCAATTTCGGGGGGGCGGAGTTTTTTTCCGATGCGCTGAAGCTGATGTGCTAGGCGCGTTTTCAGCGCGCCATGGGCGTGCCGGGAACAAAGCCGCCCTCCGGAGCGCGCGCTGTACGATGAATGGTCGCGGAGCCGGGTCGAGTCTGAGCGCGGGGCTGCGCCTGCAGCGGAGACGCCGGTCGATCGCCATGCGCGGACTTTGTGGTGACTTGAAACGATCGGGCCGCGGACATCAGCCCGCGCAAGTTGCGCGCTGGACAGCTAATTTGATATGTCAGTGATGTCCTGCTCTCCGCAGTTGCACGGAGAGGTAAATTAACCATTGCTGAGTTTATGCCGTCTTACTTTCGGACCTCCCGTGCGCGCCGGGCGGACGATTGGGCGCGCCTACCCGAAACCCGAGGCAGTCCGGTCATGCTCGCCAAATTCTCGATCCGCTCGAAAATCATTGGTTTTGCAACGTTGCTGCTGCTCGCGCTGACCGCGACGGGCCTGCTCGCGGCGCGGGACATGCGGGCGATGAACGAAAACGCCGTTCAAATCGCCACCAACTGGTTGCCGAGCGTCCGCGTGCTGGGCGAACTGCATTCCGGCATCATCACCTATCGCAGCGTGCTGCGGCAGCACATGCTGGCCGAGACGCTCGAGGACAAGGACGCGGTTGAAAAGACCATGGCGACGGTTGTCGCAAGCAACGACAAGATTCGCCAGACCTACGAACCCATGATCAGCGGTCCCGAAGAGCGCGCGTTCTATGACGCCTGGGCCAAAAGCTGGACTGAATATAAGGCGGTTGCGGAGAAGGTCATGGAGCTCTCGCGCAAAGGCGCCGGCCGGCTGCCGCAAGAGGCGATCGACCTCAACAAGACCGCGGTCAAGCTGGGTACTGCGTCCGATGCCCTGCTGGTCAAGGACATCGAATTCAACAACACGGGCGCCGAGACCGAGACCAAAGCCGCGGCCGATACCTATAGCAGCGCTCTCACGACGCTCGCGCTGATCGTAGTCGGAGTCCTTGCGATGGGTATCGTGGTCAGCTTGCTGGTGATCCGGGACATTTCGAGCGGCATTGCCTCGATCGTGAAGCCGATGCAGGCGCTGGGCAATGGTGATCTCGCGGCTCAGGTTCCGCATCGCGGCGAGACCACCGAGATCGGCGTCATGGCCGACGCCCTGCAGGTGTTCAAGGAGGCATTGATCGCCAAGAAAGCCGCCGACGAGGCGGCCGCACGGGACGCGGAAGTCAAGATCGAGCGCGGCCGCCGGGTCGACACCGTCACCCGTGAGTTCGAGCAGTCGATCGGCAACATCGTCAACACGGTCTCCTCGGCGTCGACCCAGCTCGAAGCTTCGGCTGGTTCGCTGTCGGCCACGGCGGAACGCTCGCAGGGGCTCGCGACGGCGGTCGCGGCGGCCTCGGAAGAAGCCACCGCCAACGTGCAGTCGGTCGCCTCTGCGACGGAAGAGCTTTCCTCGTCTGTCAACGAGATCAGCCGCCAGGTGCAGGAATCGGCCCGGATGGCGGGCGACGCAGTCGGCCAGGCACGCAACACGACCGACCGCGTCAGCGAACTGTCGAAGGCCGCAAGCCGGATCGGCGACGTGGTCGAACTCATCAACACCATTGCGGGCCAGACCAACCTCTTGGCGCTGAACGCGACCATCGAAGCGGCGCGCGCCGGAGAAGCGGGCCGCGGCTTTGCCGTGGTCGCCTCCGAGGTCAAGGCACTGGCTGAGCAGACCGCGAAGGCGACCGGCGAGATCGGCCAGCAGATCACCGGCATCCAGGCGGCGACCCACGACTCGGTGAATGCGATCAGGGAAATTTCCGGCACCATCGAAAAACTCTCGGAAATCTCCTCGACCATCGCGGCCGCGGTCGAAGAGCAGGGCGCCGCGACCCAGGAAATCTCCCGCAACGTGCAGCAGGCTGCCCACGGCACTCAGCAGGTCTCGTCCAACATCACCGACGTGCAGCGCGGCGCCACCGAGACCGGTTCGGCGTCCTCCCAGGTCCTTGCCGCCGCCAAGTCGCTGTCGGGCGACAGCGGCCGGCTCAAGGCCGAGGTGGCCAAATTCCTTACCTCGGTCCGCGCCGCCTGAGCGCCATCTCGGGCTCCTTGCGCTCGAACTGAGCCGACGCTCCGCGGCCTCGATGCGCTCGAACGCGGCTGACATCCGCAACGACGCTGCCGAAATCTCCGGCAAGGTGGATCATCTGCGGGCGATTTTGACCGCGTGGTTGCACCACGACGGGCGCGCAGCGACGCGGATTGACAGGGTACTGTCGAAATCGGGGCGCGCTGCGAGATCTTTCGGCACGCCGCGCTTGCTGCAAAGTCATTCGCAACGAAGCGCACGCGGCGTGTTGGTTGAATTTGACTTGACCGGCGATGGCAAAGCACTGGTCATGGCGCTCATTCCGGGCCGCGATCGATCTCAGCATGGCCTCACCCGTGCCACCGAGCGCGGTTCTCGGGGAATTGAAGGTAAGTGATGCTGACGGATGTTGGCTGTTCGCCGCGGTTCAGGTAAATCGCCATCATCGCACAGGATGAGGGGCGTCCGGCGCGACCTCTGGGGGATATCTAGTTTATGGTCGCACTCGTTCGCATTGCGCTCAGCCGGCCATATACGTTCGTCGTGCTGGCCCTGCTGCTGTTGATCTTCGGGCCGCTCGCGGCGCTGCGCACGCCGACCGACATCTTTCCCGACATCCGAATTCCGGTGATCGGCGTGGTCTGGCAGTATACCGGGTTGCCTCCCGATCAGATGTCCGGCCGCGTCGTCACGCCGTTCGAGCGCGCCCTGACGACCACCGTCAACGACATCGAGCACATCGTTTCCAATTCCTACAATGGCGTCGGGATCGTCAAGATCTTCTTCCAGCCCAATGTCGATATCCGGACCGCCAATGCGCAGGTCACAGCGATTTCGCAGACGCTGCTGAAAGTGATGCCGCCCGGCGCGACGCCCCCCCTGATCCTCAACTATAATGCCTCCACGGTGCCGATCATCCAGGTGGCGTTGTCGGGCGACGGGCTGACCGAGCAGAACCTCGCCGATATCGGCATCAACCAGCTCCGAACGCCGCTGATCACGGTGCCCGGCGCCGCGATTCCCTATCCCTATGGCGGCAAGCAGCGCGAGATCCAGATCGACCTCAATCCGGACGCGCTGCAGGCGCGCGGGCTGTCGGGCCAGGACGTGGCCAATGCGCTGGCCGCGCAGAACCTGATCACGCCGGTCGGGACCCAGAAGATCGGCGGATTCGAATACAGCATCCAGCTCAACAATTCGCCGCTTCGTATGGAGGAGCTCGGCGACCTGCCGATCAAGGCCGTCGGCGGTGCCATGGTCTATGTCCGCGACGTCGCCAGCGTGCGCGACGGCAATCCGCCGCAGACCAATATCGTCCACGTCAACGGCAACCGTTCGGTGCTGATGATGGTGCTGAAGGCGGGCTTCACCTCGACGCTCGATATCATCGCCGGCATCAAGCAGAAAGTGATCGATGTCCGCGACCAGATGCCGGATGCGCTCAGGGTCGGATTCATCGGCGATCAGTCGGTATTCGTCCGCAGCGCGATCAATGGCGTCGCCTCCGAGGGCGTCATCGCAGCGTTGCTGACGTCGGTGATGATCCTGTTGTTTCTCGGCAGTTGGCGTTCGACGCTGATCATCGCGGTGTCGATCCCGCTGTCGGTGATGGGCGCGATCGTCCTGCTGTGGTCGCTCGGCGAAACCCTCAACATCATGACGCTCGGCGGTCTCGCGCTCGCGGTCGGCATCCTGGTCGACGAGGCGACGGTGACGATCGAGAATATCAACTGGCATCTGGAACAGGGCAAGCCGGTCGAAATCGCGATCATGGACGGCGCCAACCAGATCGTGGTGCCGGCGTTCGTTTCGCTGCTCTGCATCTGCATCGTGTTCGTGCCGATGTTCTTCCTGACTGGCGTCTCGCGTTTCCTGTTCGTGCCGATGGCGGAAGCCGTGATGTTCGCGATGCTGTGGTCGTTCATCCTGTCGCGCACCCTGGTGCCGACGATGGCGAAATATCTCCTGCGTCCGCACGAGCACCATGCCGAGGGCGCGCCGCTGTCGCGCAATCCGCTGGTGCGGTTTCAACGCGGATTCGAGGCGGGGTTTGCGCGCGTGCGCGGCTCCTATCACGAGTTGCTCACCTTCGCGATGCGGGGACGGGCGGTGTTCGTGCTCGGATTTCTCGGTTTCGTCGGGCTCTCGTTCCTGCTGGTCCCCTATATCGGCCGCAATTTCTTTCCGGCGGTCGATACCGGGTCGATCCTGATGCATGTCCGTACCCAGATCGGCACTCGCATCGAGGAAAGTGCCAATCAGTTCGCCGACGTGCAAAAGGCGATTCGGGGGATCATACCGCCGGCGGAGATCGATACGGTCGCCGACAACATCGGCATGCCGATCTCCGGCATCAACATGACGTACAACAATACCGGGGTGATCGGCCCGCAGGACGGCGACATCCAGATCAAGCTGAAGGAGGGCCACCGGCCGACCGAAGACTATGTCCGTTCGTTGCGCGAGCAGTTGCCCCGTGCCTTTCCGGGCATCACCTTCGCGTTCCTGCCGGCCGATATCGTCAGCCAGATCCTGAATTTCGGCGCGCCGGCCCCGATCGATCTGCAGGTCCGCGGTGCCAACATCAATGCGAATTTCGCCTACGCCAACAAGCTTCTGAAACGGATTCGCCATATTCCCGGTATTGCCGATGCGCGCCTGCAGCAGTCGCCGAGCAATCCGACCTTCAATATCGACGTCGATCGGACCCGCGCGCAATATGTCGGACTGACCGAACGCGACGTCACCAACAGCCTGACCGTCAATCTCGCCGGCAGCTCGCAGGTGGCCCCGACCTACTATCTCAATCCCGACAACGGCGTGTCGTATTCGGTCGTGATGCAAACGCCGCAGTTCCAGATCGATTCCTTGAGCGCGCTCGAAACCCTGCCGATCACGGCGGCTTCGACCAACAATCCGCCGATCCTCGGCGGCATCGCCAATATCACGCGATCGGTATCGAGCGCGGTCGTCTCGCAATACGACATCCAGCCGATGGTGCAGATCTTCGCCACCCCGCAGGGGCGCGATCTCGGCGCGATCGCCTCCGACGTCAGGACCGCGATCGCGGACACCGCCAAGGAGGTGCCGAAAGGCAGCTCGGTGGCACTTTTGGGCCAGGTGCAGACCATGGAGAGCGCGTTTTCCGGATTGCTGTTCGGCCTGCTCGCGGCGGTCGTGCTGATCTATCTTTTGATCGTCGTGAACTTCCAGTCCTGGTCCGATCCCTTCGTGATCATCACGGCGTTGCCGGCCGCGCTCGCCGGCATCATCTGGATGCTATTCGCGACACAGACCACGCTGTCGGTCCCGGCGCTGACCGGCGCGATCATGTGCATGGGCGTCGCCACGGCCAACAGCGTGCTGGTGATCAGTTTCGCCCGCGAGCGCTACGACGAGCTCGGCGATCCCGTGGCGGCCGCGCTCGAGGCCGGCTTCGTGCGCTTCCGCCCCGTGCTGATGACCGCGCTGGCGATGGTGATCGGCATGACACCGATGGCGCTGGGGCTCGGCGATGGCGGCGAGCAGAACGCCCCGTTGGGCCGCGCCGTGATCGGTGGCTTGATCTTTGCAACGACGGCGACGCTGATATTTGTTCCCGTGGTTTTTAGTATGATGCACAAGAAGCGGGTCGCCAAAGCGCCTGCCGGACCGGAGACATCGCATGCCCACTGAACGACGTTCGACAGTCTCGCGCTGGAAGCTGAGTGCTTTCGGTGTTGGTGCTGGCCTCGCCGCCGGACTGGTCGTGGTGAGCGGGATTCGCGCGCGCGAGGATTCCAGTGTCAAGCTCAGGGAATGGACCGACGAGCAAGCGATCCCGACGGTCGCGGTGGTGCAGCCCGATCCGAAGGCGCTCAGCGCGACTCTCGATTTGCCGGGACGTTTGGAAGCCTATTACCGCGCGCCGATCTTTGCGCGGGTCAGCGGCTACCTGAAGAGCTGGAGTGCCGACATCGGCGCGCAGGTCAAGGCCGGACAGGTGATCGCCGAGATCGAAGCGCCGGACCTCGATCAGCAGCTCCTGCAGGCACGCGCCGATCTCACGAGCCAGCAAGCCAGCGCCAAGCTGTCGGAAGCCACCCTGACCCGTCGCAAGACGCTGATCGCCTCGAACTTCGTCTCGATGCAGGAGATCGACGAGCGTACTGCCGACCTCGACAACAAGAAGGCAGCGGTCAATGCCAGCCAGGCCAATGTCGAACGGCTGGAAGCGCTGGCCGGCTACAAGAAGATCACCGTGCCGTTCGACGGCGTGGTCACGGCCCGCGACACCGACGTCGGCGCGCTGATCAATGCCGGCGGCGGCAGCGGACCGCCGATGTTCGTGATTTCCGACGTCAGGAAGCTCAGGGTCTATGTCAGCGTGCCGCAGAACTACGTGCCGGAAATCAAGATCGGCGCCAAGGCCGTCATCACGGTGCCGGAATATCCGAACCGGACGTTTCTGGCGACCGTGGAAGCCTCTTCGCAATCAGTCGACATCGGCTCCGGCACGACGCGCATGCAGCTCGGGCTCGACAATTCGAGCGGCGAGCTGCTGCCGGGCGGCTATGCCAATGTGCGCCTGAGCCTGCAGCGTGACACCATCCCGCTGCACATTCCGTCAAGCGCGCTGATCTTCAACCAGAGCGGCCTGCGCGTGGCAACCGTCGGCCTCGACGACCGGGTGCTGTTCAAGACCGTGACGATCGCGCGCGATCTCGGTCGCGAGATCGAGCTGTCGGCGGGACTGTCGGCGGAGGACCGCGTCATCATCGCGCCGCCGGATGGCATCGCCGACGGCGACCAGGTCCACGTTACCGGCGCTGCCGCCGGCAAGGCCGGCCCCGCGAAGATTTCCGAGCGACAGGACGCGAAGGGGTAGGGCAGACAGGGACAAAATCCCTCCTCCCTGGGTCGCCGTGCCCGGGCATGGGTCTTTCCGCAAACCTTGCATGGCCGTGGCCGGCCGGCCATAGGCGAGCGAAGCGACGTCGTTCGGACGGGGTCTGGTTGGCAAAGACGGAGAAACCTGTCTCAGCCCACCCGCCATTCCGGCACGCCGTCCGCAGCCATCGCAATCTCGCCAAGCGAGCCGACCGGTGAGCTGTCCATGTTCATGAGATGGCCGAGCGTTGCGCTGTCCCGCGCCGGCACCCGCGCCAGTGTCCGCGCGTCCAGCTCGGTCCGCAGCATCACCACCCCATGCTCGATTTCGCCGCTGCGGCCATAGAGCACGGTGAAGCTTTCAACCAGCCCCTTGCCGTTCGCCTCGGTGACGAAATCCGGCACGGTGCGCTTGTGTCTGTCGGCCTCGGCCTGCACGCTGGTCTCTTGCGCCAACGCCTGTTGCGGCGCCCGCCGCGACAGGACCAAGGCGTGGTGCTTGGTGACAAAACCGCCCTGGCCGTACAGCAGGCCGAGACGGCCGCCTTCGCGCAAGCCTCGCACCATCGCGCAAGCCGCATGCGTCATGTAGCTGTTGAGCGGCGCGCCAAAGAACGTCAGGCCGCCGGTGACGGTCGGCCGCACGCCGGCGCCCAGCCCCAGCGTGCGCCGCGCCATTTTGGGCACGCAGGGAAAACAGCTATAGAGCTCGATCATGTCGAACGCTCGGCCGTCGCCGCCGGCGAGATCCATCGCCGCGCGCAGCACCGCATTCTGCGGATGGCTCTCGAAGAACTGGTCGCGGAGGAGATAATCGCGTGGCTCTTCCGCCGAGGCGCCGCCGCTAGCGTAGACCAGCCGGTCCTCGGCAATGCCGGCGGCGCGCGCCTTCGCAAGCGATGTCACGAGCACCGCGGCGCCCATGTTGACGGTCGGATTGGCGACCATCAGTTTGGTGTAGGGCCACGCGATCAGCCGGTTGTCGGGTGAAGGCGTCGTGATCTCGGCGGCCGTGACATGGCGCTTGAGCCAGGCGTTCGGATTGTGCGAGGCCACTTCGGAATAGCGCGACCACAGTTCGCCGGACTCCACCATCGCCTGGCGCGGCGTCTGTCCCCAATGCGCCGAGCTGGCGGCTTCATAGAAAGGATAGACGCTTACCGGGCGGAACACGCCGAGCTTGACGGCCAACGGCTTCTGGAACGCCGCGCCGCGCTTCGGCTCCTCTACATCATGCGCGAACGGCGTCCACGGCAGCGTCACGCCTGAGCGCTCGGCCTTGGTCGCGGTCGACTGCGCCTCGGCGCCGCAGATGGCCGCAACCGAGCATTCGCCGCGCGCGATGCGCAAGGCTGCCTCATGCAGATAACGGATCGGGCTCTCGCCGCCGACCGGGCCGTAATAGAGATGCGCGGGTGCAATGCCCAGCCGCTGCGCCAGCAGTTTTTCCGGATCGCGATAGCGCCAGCTGAGGAAATTGACGACGTCGAGAGAGCCGATGTCGCCGAGCAGCCTGGCGCCAGAGTCGGCTTCCGCGCGACTGAGCGCCTGCTCCAGCAGCGCCAGCGGCTCGAGTCCGTCGGCGATGTCCTTGGGCCGATCGACGATCTCGCCGACGCCGACGATGACGGGAATACGGTGTTCTGGAAGAGGGGATGCTGCCATTCGTGCTGTTTCACTTTCGAGATGGTCGATCGTTGCAGCTTGCTGCGTCATTGCGGGCGCGAGCGAAGCGATTCATCGTACCGCAAAAAAGCGAGCATCGATGACGATCGTCGCAAGGGCTCCTCGCAATGACAGAATGCGCGGCGGCTACTCCGCCACCAGCGCGTTGATGTACTCGACGGCTTCGGCAAAATCCTCCTTGAATTCCTGCACCACGGCGCCTGCCGATTTCACGCTGTCGATCAGGCCGACGCCCTGGCCGACGAAATAGCTGACGAGGTCTCTCGCGCGGGCGTTGCCGGCGGCGGCTGAGCGGTCGATCGCATTGAAGGCGTCGCGGCTGATGATGCTCTGCAGCGGCATCGGCAGCGCGCCGGGGCTGTCCGCGCCTTTGTCCCAGGCGTCGGTCCAGACCGAGCGCAACTGCCGCGCGGGCTTGCCGGTGCGGCCTCTGGAGCGGACGGCGTCGCGCGAAGAGGCCGCGATCATCTTCTCGCGAAAGATCTCCGTGGTCTCCGATTCCACGGTGGCGAGCCATACCGAGCCGGTCCAGACCCCGGCCGCGCCCATTGCCATGCAGGCGGCCATCTGGCGTCCGGTCATGATGCCGCCCGCCGCCAGCACCGGCACGTCGCGGATATCCTGGATCGCCTTGATCACTTCCGGCACCAGCACCATGGTGGAGACGTCGCCGCAATGGCCGCCCGCCTCGGTGCCCTGCACGACGAGAATGTCGACGCCGGCCGCGACCTGACGCAGCGCATGCTCCTTGGCGCCGACGAGTGCCGCCACGGGAACACCGTGGGCCTTGCCCATCTCGATCATTGCTTTCGGCGGGACGCCGAGCGCATTGGCGATCAGCCGGATCGGATGGCGGAACGAGACCTCGAGCAGGTCGAGCGCGGTCTGCGCGTCGAACGGCTGCGGCTGGTTGTCAGCGACGTTGGTCGTGATCAGCTCGATGTCGTATTTTTTCAGCAGATTGCGGGTGAAGTCGAGATGCTCCGGCGAGATCCGCGCCTCCAGGCTTTTCCAGGTGACGTTCTTTTCGCCCGCGGTCGAGATGTTCTCGGGGATCAGCACGTCGACGCCATAGGGCCTGCCGTCGACGTGATCGTCGATCCATTTCAGTTCCTGCTCGATCGTCTTGGGCGAATGCACCGTCGCGCCCAGCACGCCGAAGCCGCCGGCGCGACTGACCGCGGCGACCACGTCCCGGCAATGGCTGAACGCCAGAAGCGGAAACTCGATACCCAGCATCGCGCAGATCGGCGATTTCATGGTGTGTCTACTCCCTGCGGCAGCTCTGCGGTGCCTGATGACGTGACGGTAGCCCAACACGGGGTTTGAAGCCAAGCGGGTTCGTTCCCGCTGCAACTTGCGTGCAGGCGCTGCGGAAGCTTTAGCCCGCCGCACTTTCCATGCAGCAGAATTAGCCTGGTGAATGGCGTCCTGTCGCCTCTTGCGCTTTCGGTCGGTGCGGAGAATGTTGGTTCTCCATAAGAGAATTCTCGAGGGAGCGCCGAACCATGTCCGCCTTGCGATCCAGTCCAGGCAACAGCGAGAGCACGACCGATACCGATACCGATGTCGTCGTGGTCGGCGCCGGCTTTGCCGGCCTGTATCAGCTGCACCGGCTGCGTGGCCTGGGGCTTGCGGTGCGCGTCTATGAGCAGGGCGATGGCGTCGGCGGCACCTGGTACTGGAACCGCTACCCCGGCGCGCGCTGCGACGTCGAGAGCATGCAGTATTCCTATTCCTTCTCCGACGAGTTGCAGCAGGAATGGGACTGGAGCGAGCGCTACGCGCCGCAGCCCGAGATTCTGAAATACGCCAACCACGTCGCCGACCGCTTCAACCTGCGGGGCGACATCCGGTTCAACACCCGCGTCGAGCAGGCCGTATTCGACGAGAGCACCAATCTCTGGTCGGTCACCGTCTCCGACGGCAACGTGGTGACGGCCAAGTTCGTCGTGCTTGCAACCGGCTGCCTGTCGAATGCGCGGATGCCCGACATCAAGGGCCTCGATCGCTTCGAAGGGCATGTCTATCATACCGGCAACTGGCCGCATCAGCCGGTCGATTTCACCGGCCTGCGCGTCGGCGTGATCGGCACCGGTTCGTCGGCAATCCAGTCGATTCCCGTGATCGCCGAACAGGCAAAACATCTCACGGTGTTTCAGCGCACCCCGAACTTCTCGATTCCCGCCCGCAACGCACCATTGACGAAGGCGGAGCGGCAAGAGTGTCGCGCCAACTATCCCGAAATCCGGCGCTTTGCCCGCGAGGAGGCGCGCAACGGCATCTATACCGACTTGCCCGATCGCGGCGCGCTGGACGACGACGACAACGCGCGCCGCGCCCGCTACGAGGCGCGCTGGCAGCGCGGCGGGCTGACCTTCATGTCCGCGTACAACAATCTGGCGCTCGACCAGAAGGCCAACGACACAGCCGCCGTTTTCGTGCGCGAAAAGATCGCCGAGATCGTCAAGGACCCGGAGACCGCAAGACTGCTGCAGCCGACCTCCTATCCGATCGGCACGAAGCGCATCTGCGTCGACACCGATTACTTCGCGACCTTCAACCGGCCGAACGTGACGCTGCTCGACATCAAGTCCTATCCGATCGAGGAGATTTTGCCGCGCGCGGTGCGCGTCGGCGGCCAGGATTGCAGAGCAGACCATGAGATCGAGGCGCTGGTGCTCGCAACCGGTTTCGACGCGATGACCGGCTCGGTCGCCAAGATCGACATTCATGGCCGCGACGGCCTGACGCTGAAGCGGAAATGGGCCGAGGGCCCCAGGACCTATCTGGGGTTGATGAGCGCCGGCTTTCCCAATCTCTTCATCGTCACCGGACCCGGCAGCCCGTCGGTGCTCTCCAACATGATCGTGTCGATCGAGCAGCACGTCGACTGGATCACCGACGCCATCGCTTATCTGCGCGAGCACGGCCTCGACACCATGGAAGCACGCGGAGACGCCGAGGACAAATGGGTGGCCCATGTCAACGAGGTTGCGCAGACTACACTCTATCCCCAGGCCGATTCCTGGTACATGGGCGCCAACATCCCCGGCAAGCCGCGCATTTTCATGCCCTATATCGGCGGCGTCGGGCCGTACCGGCAAATCTGCAACGACGTGGCGGCCAGGGGCTATGAGGGATTTGCGATGCTGCGCGCCGAACCGCAACAAAAGGCAGCGGCGTCATAGCTTTGTTCTCTTAGGGTGGGCAAAGCGCAGCGTGCCCACCATTTGTCGTCGATCGGATATAAGGTGGGCGCGGCGCAAGGGCGCCGTTGCCCATCGATTGCTTCGTCGTAACGACCGAGCCGCAAACATCTGGAGCCAGCCGTGACCGAACCATCCGCCTACGAACCGCCCAAAGTCTGGACCTGGAACAAGGAGAACGGCGGCAGGTTCGCCAGCACCAATCGGCCGATCGCGGGGCCGACCCATGACAAGGAGCTTCCGGTCGGCCGCCATCCGCTGCAGCTTTATTCGCTGGCGACGCCGAACGGGGTGAAGGTCACGGTGATGCTCGAGGAATTGCTGGCGCTCGGCCACACCGGCGCCGAGTACGATGCGTGGCTGATCAAGATCGACGGCAATCAGTTCGGCAGCGGCTTTGTCGCAGTCAACCCGAACTCCAAGATCCCGGCGCTGATGGACCACAGCGGGCCGACGCCGATCCGGGTGTTCGAGTCCGGTTCGATCCTGGTCTATCTCGCCGAGAAGTTTGGCGCATTGCTGCCGACCAGCGGCCAGCTGCGGGCGGAATGCCTGTCCTGGCTGTTCTGGCAGATGGGCAGCGCACCCTATCTCGGCGGCGGGTTCGGCCATTTCTACGCCTACGCGCCAATCAAGATCGAATATGCCATCGACCGCTTCGCGATGGAGGTGAAGCGCCAGTTCGACGTGCTCGACCGGCGCCTTGCCGACAACGAATATCTCTCGGGCGGCGACTATTCGATCGCGGATATCGCGGTCTGGCCCTGGTACGGCGCGCTGGCGAAGGGGCTGTTGTATGGCGCCGGCGAGTTTCTCTCGGTCGGGGACTACAAGCACGTGCAGCGCTGGACTGAGGCGATCGCCAAACGTCCGGCCGTCGTACGCGGCAGGATGGTCAACCGGATCTTCGGCGAGCCCTCGAGCCAGTTGCATGAACGTCACGACGCCAGCGATTTCGATACCAGGACGCAGGACAGGATCGGAGAAGCTGCGGCGTCGGGCGCGTAGGGGGCCGATTGAGCTAACCGGTCCGCGCGGGCCCGTTGGGCTGCCTCCCTGTGAAGTGGCCGTGACAGGCATCGAGGAGGGGGGCCAATGATGGATCCGGTCAGACGTGCCATACTGGCAACGGGCGCTGCGGCCGCAGCGTTGGCGGCTGTCTCGCGCGCGTCTGCTGGTGAAGCCGGGCAGGGAGGAGCAAGCATGGGGACTTACGAAAAAGGCGCGGTTCGCATCCACTTCGAGGAGGCAGGGTCCGGCTTTCCCTTGCTGCTGATCGCCGGCGGCGGACTGAACTCGACGATCGCGGGCTTCTCGGGCCCGCTGTCACCCTTCAACCCGATGGAGGCGTTTCGGGGCGAGTACCGCTGCATCGCATCCGACCTGCGCAACGCCAATGGCGGCCAGTCCACCGGCCCGCTCGACATCGACCGTCCCTGGGACGCCCATACTGACGATCATCTCGGGTTGATGGACCATCTCGGCATCGACAAGTTCATGGTGCTGGGCTTCTGCATCGGCGGCCCCTTCATCTGGAACCTATTGCGGCGCGCGCCCGATCGCGTCGCAGCCGCCGTCCTGGCGCAGCCCTCGGGGTCGCGTCCGGAAATGCGCGACCTCTTCTACGACAACAACATCAAGAACTGGGGCCCGGAGCTGGTCAAACGCCGGCCAGACCTCTCGATGGAGCAGGTCGAGCAGTTCCTGACCCGGATGTATCGCACCAACCCCGACTTCGTCTTCACCGTGAGCCGCGATTTCGTGCGCAACTGCCAGACGCCGGTGCTGATCCTGCCCGACGATATCCCAGCCCATCCCTATGCGGTGGCCATGGAGGCGGCCATGCTGGCGCCGAAGGCGGAGGTCAGCATGTTTCCATGGAAGGAGCCCAAGGAGCGGATTCCGCTCGCGGTGCGGCAGATCCGTTCCTTCCTGCGCGCGCACCAGCCGGCTGCCGCGTAGCGGATCGCGGCCGCCGGATGGCGCTTTGCACGCATAGGAGGCAGTATGTGGTATATCTCTTGCAGTGCGGGTAATGAGGCTTTGTCTCCACTTGCGAACCGGTCGTACCGCAGCTCATCGGCCTGCGGAGGTTGTTGTAAAAAGGTCGCTTCGCCGCGAAAGCGTGTGACCCGACGCTTGTTTCACTTTGCGTGTTCGGGGGCATGGGGCTTAGTTATTGTTCCGTTGGACCAAAAATTCTTGGATTCGGACGGCTTTCATGAAGAAGCGCTTTATTGCGAGTTTCGTCGTCGCCCTGTTGAGCGCAGCATCTGCGGTTGCGGCCGATCTGCCGTTGAAAGCGCGACCGCCTGCGGTCGCCGCGACCAACTGGTCGGGATTTTATCTCGGCGTCGTCGGCGGCGGTGAGATTGGCCAGACCTCGACCGATTTCATCTTTGCCAACAACCCGGCCTATCCCGGTACCCCGGGGCGGGTTTCGCCAAACGGCAGCGGCGGCCTGATCGGCGCCGAAGCCGGCTACAATTATCAGGTCGGCAGCTTCGTCGGCGGCATCGAAGGCGATGTCGACTACGCGCGAATCTCCGGCTTCGGCACATCGGTCGGCCCCAGCGGCTTCTTCATGGCGCCGACCCAGCAGACCATCAATCTTTATGGCACGTTGCGCGGACGGGTCGGCTTCCTGGCCACCCCGGACCTCCTGCTCTACGCGACCGGCGGCATGGCGGTCGGCGATGTCAGCCTGGCGACCAGTTTTGTTCCGACCGGCATCCTCGGCGGCAATTGCATCAACAGCTCCTGCGGCGTCGGCTCGGCCTCGGCCACAAAGGTAGGCGCGACGGTCGGCGCCGGGCTTGAATACGCCCTGTCGAACCACATCTCGATCAAGGCCGAATATCTATACGTCGATCTCGGCCACACCTCGACGACCTTTCCGCTGACGCTCGCGGTGAGCCAGATGGCGGCCAATTCCTCGTATCAAGAGCACGTGGTCCGCGCCGGCGTGAACTTCAAGCTCGGGGCTCCCTGAGCGGACGGCCTCGGGCAGCCGTTCCGGCGAGCGCGCAGGGTGCGCCAAGCGAGAATACGGGTGAGCTGAAGGCACCGCTTGCGCCGATGCCCACCCTCGGCTCGGGAACGGTGGGGGCACCTCCGCTGTCGCCCTGCGAGTGACGCCGAAAACTTTGCCCGCCCTACGAGCTACGGCTGATGCGTAAGGGGGGTTACGTTCAACGG
>NZ_JBAURI010000831.1:0-1585 GCF_049581145.1 Bradyrhizobium sp. | reverse complement strand
ACGACGTACAACACCTTACCCTAGTGAAGGAGTGCAAGGTAAGAAAGAGCAAAGATAATAATATATGACAATATGGCAGTGATGCTACGTAGCAGCCATGTATTACACAGAACCTTAAGGGATATGCCGGCTGAGCCAGCTACGCCAAAAGTTTAACCTAACCTATTTAAATTATATCTAGCCAAAAAAATAAATAATAGGAAAACAATGCGCAGCGTACCAGCATATTGCAGGTACTATATATGTTTATGTAACTGCGCAGCAGCGCTCTACCGCATAAAAACTAAAGGGTAAGGCTAAAGTGCTAAAGCGCTCCTTTAAAGAGCACAGATTACCTTAAAGATCCTACGGGAAAGCGCAAGGCAAAGGGCCGAACACTGAAAGCTATAAAGTGTAACGTGTAAATATAATAAAAATAGATACTTAAAAAGAATACCTACTAAATCTATGGTATACCATACTAAATAAATTTTTATTCTTAACCAAGTTCAGAGATAGGCAAATATTTACATTTTTCCGGTTCCATTTAAAAAAATTTTTTTTTTAGGAAGGCTTTGACTACCATTCAATTAGAAATGGTAGTCCTAGTTATACTGTTATCTTTTATTTGTGGCAAGGCTACCATAAATAACATTGACATGTTTTAAGGTTATATAAGAAGCAAGCAACTATAAATATTAAAACAAACATAGATACCATATGCCTGCGCAGCAGTACAACAAAGAGCCAGATAATACTAAATATTTTTCCTTTAAGAAACATCCAGTTGTATGCCATACTTTCCTAGTGAGGCTCTGTTAGCTATTTGGTTGACTGTAACCTTACCTAATTATATGGTAAGGCTAGGCGTTGTAGCAGCACACATATTTTAGCATGCGTTAGCGTAGTGGTAAGGCCAGAGTGGCATTTGATGCTGCAGCTTTAGCTGGTAAGGATTGCTTTACCCTGCCTCCAGCTTTTAGTGCCTTGCTAGCTGCGCAGCACCTATAGGATAGAAGTAAAAAAAAACAAAGTTAAACCAGGAAGTTCGATGCTGAAGCAAATTCCTTCAACGTAATACAACGTAAGCCTGCGCTAATGTTAGCGCAATATCTTTTTTTCCTGCGCTAATGTGCGGTATACTTCAACGCTAGCTCTTCCTTGTGTAGTGCAACATCACTTGCATTAGCTCCAGGCAGAAGAATAGGTAAATTACGGATTGCGCAACAGAAAAATTAACTGAGTTGAGACGACTCGAACGTCTATTGACTACGGCCAAAAGATAGTGTTTTCC
Source organism: Bradyrhizobium sp. (assembly GCF_049581145.1). Classification (GTDB taxonomy): domain Bacteria; phylum Pseudomonadota; class Alphaproteobacteria; order Rhizobiales; family Xanthobacteraceae; genus Bradyrhizobium. Next base: position 312 of record NZ_JBAURI010000831.1, on the reverse strand, counting down.
CAATTAAACTACAACTCATTATAAAGTTATTATTAATTAATAAATTAAATTATAGTTTTTACAGATTTTCAGGCTTCGCCTTAAGCGAAACCAGCTCTTTAAACCAAACTATTTACTTCGAAATGCTACACTTGTTTATATTGCCTGCGCTGCACTACTCTGGTCTTACTGTGCCAACAGCTGCCTTTCCTTAAGCTAAAGCGCTAAAGCGCTAAAAAAAGGGCTAGCATATTCAAGGTCCTAGCTTTTTTCTAACGTAGGCCTTACCTCGCTACCTCTCCAGATAAAGCAGTGGCTGCTGTGCTGTAATAA
>NZ_JBAURI010000830.1:0-19260 GCF_049581145.1 Bradyrhizobium sp. | reverse complement strand
CTCGTCGCCAACGCTCTGGCCTACGGCGGCCGTGCCGACATCGCGCTGACCGAGGCAGAAGATTTCGTCGAGTTGTGGGTCGAGGATCGCGGGCTTGGTATTCCGCCCGGCGAGCGCGACCATGTGTTCGAGCCGTTCTACCGGCTCTATGCCTCGCGCAACCGCGACAGTGGCGGCGCCGGATTGGGGCTCACCATCGTGCGGCAGATCGTGGAAAGCAACCGGGGCACGGTTGCAATCGAGGATCGCCCGGGCGGCGGCGCGCGCATCCGCATCCGATTGCCGCGTGCGGCTGCCGTCGAGTCCGCCGCTTGCGCCGCGCAGCCGCAGGCGTCGTGACGCTTGGGAGTTGGTAGTTTGGGCAGCGCTTTGCCACGCGCAATTGCTCCTCGGACAGGAGGCATAACTCCGTCGTCGTCCGGCGAACGCCGGAATCCATGACCACAGAGACCCGTTGTTGACATCCGACGTGGCCTCAGCCTGCCCGACACCACCCGCCTGTGGTTATGGATCCCGGCTCAGCGCTCGCGTTGCTCGTTTGGCCGGGACGACGCTGCGATGGTGTGCTACACATTTTGCGATCGGGTTTGGCCGTTCGGGGCCAGCGCGCGGACGGCTTCGTCGACGCTGTGAAAGACGTGGTCTTTCGGCAGCACCTCGTAAAGCCCAAAGCGCATGAAGGCATCCTGCGCGCGCAGCGATTCGAGCCGGGCGACCGCGACGGCGATGCCTTGTTCGCGGCATTCCCTGAACAGTTCGAGCAGGTCCTGCGCCGCGGTGAAGTCGATCTCCGGCATGCCGCTGGCTTCCAGCACCAGCAGCCGAGGGGGCGGGTCGGCCATCTGCAGACGATGCAGCACGTCAGCCCGGAAGTTCGCGGCGTTGAGAAAGGACAGCGGCGCCTGCTGCCCCACGACGATCACGCCGGGGATCTGTTCGCCAGCGACATGCGGATTGCTCGGCCACCAGATCGTCGTTCCCGGCACGCGATCGAACACCACAATCCTTGCACGCGTCGTGCTCCAGATGCCGTGCACCAGCGAAAGCGTAATGCCAACCCCGACGCCTTGCTCGATCGGCAACACGATGATCGCGGCCGCGGTCGCTACGATCAACAGAAACTCGCCAAGCGACTCCCGGAAGAGCGTGAGGATTTGCCTGAAGCGGATGATGCGCAGCGCGACGAACAAGAGCACGCCGCCAAGCGCCGCGTCCGGAACGTGCCGCAGCAGCGTGGCGCCGAACGCCAGCAGCACCAGTACCAGCGCCGCCGCGAACAGCCCCGACAGTTGCGATTGTCCGCCGGTCTCGGCGACGATGCCGGTCCGTGGCGGACTGGCGTCGACCGGAAACGCGCCGAACAGGCCGGCCAGAAGGCTGCCGGCGCCGGCGCCGAGAAAGTCGCGGTCGACATCGGCTGGCTTGTCAGGATCGCTCGGGAACGAGCGCGTAGTCGCGGCCGTCTGCACCATGACGACGATGGTGATCAGAAGGCTCAGCGGGACCAGGCGCGCCCAGCGCTCGACCGAGATGTCGGGAAATGTCGGCGCCGGCAGCGCGCCCGGAACGGTCCCGACCACGCTCACGCCCTTGCTCTCGAGGCCGGCCATGATCACCGTGGCGGTCGCCACGACCAGACCGATCAGCGCGCCGGGAATCCGCGCGTTGACGGCTTCGGAGATCGCGACGATCGCCAGCACGCCCAACCCGATCGCGACCGTGAACGGATTGGCGTCGCCGACATGGCGCACCATTTCGGCGATGCGTTGCAGCATCGGTCCGCCGGGCGCGGGCAGGCCGAGCACGCCCGGCATCTGCGAGACCAGAATATGCACGGAGATGCCCGCGAGAAAGCCGACCGTGACCGGCGTCGACAACAGGTTGGCGATGCCGCCGAGACGAAACAGGCCGCCCGCCACCAGCATCAGCCCGACCAGCAACGCGAGCGCCGCCGCCAGCGCCAGATAGTCCGGCGAGCCGGACGCCGCCAATAGCGCCAATCCGCCGGCGAAGATCGGCGTGATCGTCGAGTCCGCGCCGCATGACAGGAAGCGGTTGCTGCCGAGCAGGGCGAAGCCGAGCGAGCCCGCGATGAACGCGTAGAAGCCGATCTGCGGCGAGAAGCCGCCAAGCCGCGCGGTCGCCATTTGTTCGGGGATCGCGATCGCGGCAAGCGTCAGCCCGGCGATCAGGTCGCCGGGAACGCTGCCCGCCCGGTAAGAGGCGAGCGAGCGCAATACCGGCCAGGGTTTATGCGATCGCGGCGCAACGACTGGGCTTTTCAATGCTCGACTCCACTGATGAAATCGCGACCAAATCCGATCGGCCCGCGCGGGGCAAGCCCTGCGCGCCTCATCCAAAGGTTCAGAAGCAGGTCCGCTATTCGATCACCGCGTCGGCGCGCTGCAGCACCGCGGAGGGGATCTCCAGCCCGAGAGCTTTCGCGGTCTTGAGGTTGACCACCAACTCGTATTTGGCCGGCATCTGCACCGGCAGATCGGCCGGCTTCTCGCCCTTGAGGATGCGGTCGACATAAAGCGCCACGCGGCGCGACAGATCGAGCAGATCGCTGCCATAGGACATCAATCCGCCGGCTGCAGGAAATAATCGGTAGGTATAAGCCGCCGGCACGCGATATTGCGCCGCCAGTGCGATGATTTCGGGCCGGTGCGCCATGATGAAAATATCCGGCATGACGAGAAGGCCGCCATTGGGCTGGTGCGCCAGCGACGCCATGAAGAGTTCGATCTCGGCCGGATTGTTGACCGGTGCCGGACTCACCGTGACGTTCAACAGCGGGGCGGCCGCTTCGGTCGGCTTCAGGAAAAACGATCCGCCTCGTGGCGCCGTGACGGGGTTGAACATCAGCGCCACGTGGCTGATGGATGGAATGACCTCCTTCAACAGCTCCAGCAATTTGGGGCCCATCGAAGGCTCGAGATTGGTGAAACCGGTGATGTTGCCGCCCGGATGCGCCAGGCTGTCGACGAGGTGAGCGCCGAGCGGATCGAGCACTTGCGCGAAGACGATGGGGATGGTGCGGGTCTGCGTCTTGAGCGCGGCGACGACGGGTGCGGTGTGACCGACGATCACGTCGGGGGCCTGCTCGGCGAAGATGCGCGCGGCGATCTGGATCTTCTCGACATCACCGCCGCCCCAGCGATACTCGATCCGGACATTCTGGCCCACGCGCCAGCCGAGATCCGCCAGCGCCTTGTTGAACGTGGCTATGATCAAGGGCTGGGCCGGATCGTTTTCCGCCAGCCCCATCAGCACGCAGATTCTTCGCATCCGCTCGGATTGCGCGCTGGCCGCAAGCGGCCATGTCGCCGCCGTGCCGCTGGCGAGCGCAAGGAATTCACGGCGTCGCATCCATACCCCCGGCAAGCCTCCTTGCCCGGACTGCCAGATGACGGCACGTCAAGGCAAGGTTTTTGACGGAGAGGAACACTCGACGCGCGTAGATGCGGCGGGAACGTGTTTAAAATGTTACGGCCGTCCTACCTTGTTACCGTGTGCAAGGCGGTTGCGGCGGATCGGAGTGACCACGCCGTGAGAGCAGCTAACAAACACGAAGCGTTTGCGTCGCGATCATGCCCAAACAATGGGCTGGAGCATGATGGGCGACTCGCGATGAATCATCGCGCGCGGGGGTTGCGTGATCATACCGGCCCGCGATCCCACGGCGGTTCCGGGGCAAAGCGCGTCGCGATGAAATCGATGAAAGCGCGGACCTTCGCTCGCGGATGGCGATCCGGCAGATACACCGCGTGAACGCCGAGAAGTTCGGAGGTCGGACGATCCAGTGCGAGCGCGACGAGCTTTCCTGCGCGCAGATCGTCGGCGACGATAAAGGTCGGCTGGTAGATGATGCCCTGTCCGGCGACGGCCGCAGCGCACAGCGCATCGCCATTATTGGCGCGCAGGTCGCCTGTGATCTGGATGTCGATCTCCGCCTGCCGGCCGAAGCTCCAGCGCCCGGCGCCGGATTGCGACAGCGTGTAGCCAAGACAATTGTGATTGATGAGGTCTTCAACCTTGCGTGGCGCGCCGCATCTTTTGAGATAGGACGGCGCCGCGCAGACCACGGTCAGGCACGGCGCGATCCGTCGCGCCACCAGACTTGAATCCTGCAAACTGCCGATGCGGATCGCCAGATCCCAGCCCTCTTCGGCGAGATCGACCAGGCGGTCGTTGAGACCGAGCTCGACGTCGACCTGCGGATAGCGTTGCACGAACTCGGCGAGCAGCGGCGCGATCTGCCGTGCGCCGAACACGACGGGCGCGTTGAGCCGCAACAGCCCGCGCGCCTCTAGTCGGTCGGCCGCAATCGCGGCGTCGGCGGCTTCGACGTCGGCGAGAATGCGCTCGGACGCTTCCAGATAGAGGCGGCCGGCCTCGGTGATCGAAAGCCGCCGCGTGGTGCGGTGAAACAGTTTTGTGCCGAGCCGCGCCTCGAGCGCCGCCAGATGTTTGGTGACCATGGTCTGCGACAGGCCCATCGCCCGTGCCGCCGCCGACAGGCTGCCTGTGCTCGCGACCTTGGCGAAGACCTCAAATCCCTTGAGGCGATCCAGCATGGCTATTTCACTCTCACGGTGTGAGCTGTCTTTTCATATTACCTGATTAACTCTCTTCTGGGAATGAGTTACTGACTTTCAGACCCCTCAGGAGACTGCCATGATCGATTCCCGAACCGCTCCCTATGCCGCACTGCTGCTCCGCCTCACTTTGGGCGGGCTTTTTCTCGCGCATGCGAGCCTGAAGATCTTCACCTTCACCCCGGCCGGAACGGCGAAATTCTTTGCCAGCGTCGGCGTGCCGGCCGAGCTTGCCTATGTGGTCATCGCCGCCGAGGTCCTGGGCGGCATTGCGTTGATCCTCGGGGTCTGGACGCGCGCAGTCGCCGTCGCTGTGACGCCGATCCTGCTCGGCGCCATCTTCACGGTGCATGGTGCGGCCGGCTTCTTCTTCAACAACCCGCATGGCGGCTGGGAATATCCGGCATTCTGGATCGTCGCGCTCATCGTTCAGGCCCTGCTGGGCGACGGCGCCTATGCGCTGCGTGCCCCGCGCCTCAATGTCGGGCGCGGCGAGTTGAGCGGCGTACATTCCCATTGAGTGAGCAGCGCCGCAAGGCGCGGCTCATCTCTTCGACAGTGAAAACGGCGGCGCTTTCGCGTCGCCGTTTTTTGTCGATCGGCAGCGCAAACCCACCGCCGCGCAGCTGTGGCACCAGGAGTCTGAGCGGGTGTGAGGAGGCTCTGGACAAGCTGGTGATATCCGGCTCAAATCCGAAAACGCAAAACCTCGGCCATGAGCCGGGGAAAAACAAGACGGATGTCCGCACCAATGACGGGCGCCGGGTCAAGGAAACGAGCGGGAGAAACGCATGGCCATTTCACGTCGTGACGTATTGTTGGGCGGCGCCGGCGCGCTCGGCGCGGCGTCATTGTCGTTGCCCGCGATCGCCGACTCCGAGCCGATCAGGATCGGCTGTCTGGCGGCGATGACCGGGCCGAGTTCGGCGCCGACGCTGGGTTTCAATCGCGGCGTGAATTTCGCCGTCGAGGCCATCAATGCCTCGGGCGGCGTCAAGGGACGCAAGCTCGAGATCATGATGCGCGATACCCAGGGCGATCCCAGCAAGGCGGTGAATGCGACGCAGGAGTTGATCAGCCAGGCCAGGGTTCACGGCATCTGGGGGCCGTTCAATTCGGGCGAGGCGCTGGCGACGACACCGATCATGGCGCGCGCCAGGATGCCGAACATCCATCCTTGCGTGGTCGAAAGCCTGATCGACCCCGCGAAATTCCCCAGCGCGTTCCGGATGGCGCCGTCGAACAGCCAATGGGACGATGCGGTGCGCAATTATTGCCTGAACGTGCTGCATGTGAAGAAGGTCGCGGTGATCGGCGACACCACGGGCTATGGCGTGACCGCGGCAGGCGCCTCGGTCGCGGCCTTCAAGAAGGATGGCGCCGATGTGGTCTATCAGGCCAATATCGATGCTACCCAGCCCGACATGACCCCCGACATGCTGCGGGCCAAGAACGCCGGCGCCGAAGCCATCGTGGTGTGGAGCGTGACGACCGGCATGGAGGCGCGGATGTTCAACACCCGCGCCGCGATGAACTGGGACGTGCCGTTCGTCGGCCATCCCTCCCTGGCGTCGGGTGATATCGCGGGCCTGGTCGAGAAGCCGGACAATTGGAAGAAGGTCTACGCCATCGGCTACAAGAGCTGCAGCTACGACGCATCGGGCAAATTGCCGCCGAAGAGCCAGGACCTGGTCGACCGACTGACCAAAGCGGGCGTGGCGCTCAACGACACGTTGTTGTGGTGGGTCGCCGGCGGCATCGATGCGATCGATCTGTTCGCCAAGGCTGTCGAGAGCAGCGGCGCGACGGAGCCTGCGGGGATCGTCGCCTATCTCAATTCGCTCAACAAATATCCCGGCTATTTCGGCGACTATACCTTCACGCCGATCCAGCATAATGGCTATCCGACCGACGAGATCGTGATGTCGGAAGCCTCGACCGCGAAAAACGGCACCTTCGCGCTGGCGCCGGGATATTCCTGAAGCCAGGGCAGGGCAGACCGCCATGCTCGCCTCCATCCTTGCATCCGGTCTTGCGGCGGGCGCGGTCTACGCGCTGGTCGGCATCACCTACAACACGATGTTTTCCACTTCGCGGGTGATGAGCTTCACCGCGGGCCAGCTGGCGATGCTCGGCGGCGTGCTCGGCTCGCTGTTCATGCTCAAGCTCGGCCTGCCGCTGATTGTCGGCCTCGTCTTGACGCTGCTCGGCTGCGCCCTGATCGGGGTCATTACCGAGTTCGTCGCGGTGCGGCCGGTGCTGAAAAGCCTCGACCAGCATCTCTACGTGCTCTCGACCTTGGCGCTGGCGCTGATGATCCAGCAGGTCGCGGCGATCGAATGGGGCACCGAGCCGCAGCCGTTTCCGCGGCTGGTCGGCTGGGGCAGCGGGGTTTGGGACGAAAAATTCTGGCTGCCGGTCGCAGCCTGCGCGATCACCATCCTCGGCCTCGAATATCTGTACCGCCGGACCCTGGTGGGCCGTGCCTTCCTCGCGATCGCCGAGGACAATTTCGCCGCGCGCGCACTCGGCCTGCCCGAGCGCAATCTGCGGATCGCGAGCTATGCGCTGGCCGGCGTGATCGGCGGCGTCGCCGGATTTTCCGGCGGCGAATTGCTGCTGGCGTTTTTCGCCAACGGCGCGCTGTTGAACTTCTACGGCTTCGTGCCGGTGGCGCTCGGCGGACTCGGCAACAACCGTGGCGCCATCGTCGGCGGCCTGGCGCTCGGTCTGTTCCAGCAGGCGGCGAACTTCCTGGTCGGCGGCATCTTCTCCTCCGTCGCCGTCTTCAGCCTGTTCATCGTGGTTCTGCTGGCGGCGCCGCAGGGGCTGTTCGGCGCCTCGACCGCGCGGAGAGTGTGATGACCGCAGTCACCGCCGTGTCCCCGCGCAGCGAAACAGCGGCGAGCTGGCGCGCGGCCTTGCCGCATCTGGCGCCGTTTCTCGGTATCCTCGTAGCCGCGCTGATCATGCCGCTGGTCAGCAACGACTACTGGGCGCTGATCGGCACCCGGATGGCGATCTACTGGGTGCTGGTGTCGGGCCTCAACCTGGTGGTCGGCTTCGCCGGACATCTGGCGATCGGCTATGTCGCGCTGCTCACGCTCGGCGCCTATACCACGAGCGTGCTGGCGGCCGGCAATGTGATGCCGGCGTTGCCGGTGTTCGCGGCGTTGTCGATCGCGGGCGTGGTCGGCGCGGTCTTTGGCGTGATCGTCGGCCTGCCGGCGCTTAGGCTGCGCACCTTCTATTTCGCGATGTCGACGCTCGGCTTTGCCACCATCGTCACCCAGATCGCGCTGGCCTGGCAGAGCGTCACCGGCGGCGGCATCGGCATTGCCGGGCCCGAGTTTCCGCAGCCCTTCAACTCGCCATGGGGCTTCTATTTCCTCTGCGTCGCGTTTGCCGCCTTCACCACCTGGATGAGCGCCAATGTCGCGCGCAGCCGTTTCGGCCGGGCGCTGATCGCCGTGCGCGACGCCGAAGTCGCGGCCGAGGCCCACGGTATCTCCAAGCCGCGCACGCTGATCGCGATCTTCCTGTTCGCCGGCGCGCTGGCGGCGATCGCCGGCGGCCTGTTCGCGAGCCTGCAGACCTATATCACGCCGGATGCCTTCACCTTCGATCTGTCGGTCTTGTTCTTCATCGCGATCCTGATCGGCGGCCGTGGTTCGATCCTCGGGCCGCTGCTCGGCACCATGATCCTGACCGTGCTGCCGGAGATCGCCGCTCCCCTCGCGGCATGGTCCACCTTTCTCTATGCGGTGCTGCTGCTCCTGATCGTGCTGGTGATGCCGGGGGGCATTGCGGCACTTTTGGATTTCCGCAACCGCCGTCCGCTCGCCAGCAATCGCGCCATCGTGCCGCGGCCGGCGGCGCTGGCCGAGATCCTGCGCCGAAGCAAGGGCGGCCGCCAGCTCTCCTTGCGTGGCGTCGCGCTCAGTTTCGGCAATGTCCGCGCCATCGACGGCCTCGATCTCGACATCGCGCCCGGCGAGATTCACGGCCTGATCGGCCCCAACGGCAGCGGCAAGACCACGACCTTGAACGTGATCTCCGGCTATTACGCCGCCAAGGCCGGCACCATGACCCTGGGCGACGAGACGCTGCCGCCGGGCCAGCCGGCATTGCGCGCTACGCACGGCATCGCCCGCACCTTTCAGACCCCGCGCGTGATCGGCGAGGCCTCGGTGCTCGATAACGTCATGATCGGCGGCACGGTGGAGGGCAAGGCCAGTTTCGTCGAGGCGCTGCTGGCGTTGCCGCGCAATTGGCGCGACGAGCGGATGCTCGCGGCCAAGGCGCGCGCGCTGCTCGGAATCGTCGGTCTCGAAACGCTCGCCGATGTCCGCATCGACCGCCTGCAGCACAGCGAGCTGCGCTTCATCGAGATCGCCCGCGCGCTGATGCTGGATCCCGATTTCCTGCTGCTCGACGAGCCCGCTGCGGGCCTGTCCACCGGCGAGATCGCCCGGCTGGCCGAGCTGATCAAGGCGATCAGCGGCCGCGGCTGCGGCGTATTGCTGGTCGAGCACCACGCCGACCTGATCTTCGATATCTGCCATCAGGTCACCGTGCTCAATCTCGGCCGCATCCTCGCCGCCGGCACGCCGGCCGAAATCCGCATCCACAAGGAGGTGGTCAGTGCCTATCTCGGCGGCTGAACCGCTGCTCGCTGTGCGCGCGGTGGAATCCGGCTATGGCAAGATCCGCGTGCTGCATGGCGTCGATCTGACGATCGCGGCGGGCGAGGTGGTGGCGCTGCTCGGACCGAACGGCGCCGGCAAGACCACGCTGCTCCGCGCAGTGTCGGGACTGTTGCCGGTCAATGCCGGCGAGGTGCATTTCGCCGGCCGCGACATCACCCGCATCACGCCGCGCGACGCGGCCCGCGCAGGCCTCGTGCATGTCATCGAGGGCCACCGGGTGTTCACGCAGATGTCGGTGACCGACAATCTGCTGCTTGCGGGCTACGATCTGCCGCGCGCCGAGCGCGCGGTGCGAATCGAGCAGGCACTGTCGCTTTTCCCCGAGATCGCCGCAAAGCGCCGCGAGCGCGGCGGCGCGTTGTCGGGCGGCCAGCAGCAGATGCTGACGGTGGCGCAGGGACTGGTGCGGCGGCCGCGGTTGTTGATGCTGGATGAACCGTCAGCCGGCCTGTCGCCAGTGCTGGTCGATCGCGTGCTCAATGTCATCGGCCAGTTGCGCCAGCAGGGCACCGCGGTGCTCCTGGTCGAGCAACTCCTGGAAAAGGCGCTGGCCGCAGCCGACCGGGTCTACGCGCTGGTCCAGGGCCATATCGTGCTACAGGCAAAGACCGGCGAGAGCGATCTGCCGCACCGGCTCGAGCTCGCCTATTTCGGCCACGAAAGCCACGCCCAGGCGGCGGGCTGACGCGCCGACTTGTTGTTGAGCGGATCGAGCCTACCGGGTCCGCGCAATAGGCCTGCCGGCCACGGCGACCCTTGACCCGAGGCGGACAGTGAGGCCAGAGTCCGTATCTGTCGTGCAGTCCGCAGACCTAGCAAGCCGTTAAAATCAGTCTCGTATTCTATTGATGGCGGTTACGAGCGATGTACCAGCAGGACATTCGGACATTCGGTAAACCCAGCAATTCTTCCGTTCACTTTCTTTACCGATTGTCTCCCCTAAGTTTTCCGCCAATTCGCTATTATATGAGCGTCGGAGGGCCGTGAGATGAAATGCATCCTGTGTAAGATGTGTGAGACTGCGCACGCGAAGTTCGACAAGAAAATGGACGCTTGGCTCTACGAGCAGAGTAACCATGTTGAAATCATGCAGCGAGAGACGGACCCGGCCGCGGTGTACGAAGCTTACGAGCAGACCGATAAGGCGGAGTCATTTAAGCAATTTCCTTGCGCTCGCCGAGAGCGGATCAGTTTGGTCGATGGCCGCGGTAGGACAAATGTTTCTTCCAGCAACCGGCACTACAAAGGATTTGGTGCAAGCTGAAAAATGGCTGGTTCGCGTATATCAGGCCGGATCGGATTATGGACTTGTCTGTCTCGGGTGTCTTTTCGAACGAACGGAACGGTCCGAGAAGGCGCAAGAAGTATACAGGGCTGGGGTCACGCGCGGCTTTGTGCCTGCAATGGTCTATTTGGCGGCGAGCTATCGGAGATCATCTGCTTGGGCCCAAAGGCGTCATGAGACGCTGAGCTTGCTTGACAATGGTTGGGCCGTTGGTGACCTTTTCGCCCGGCATTGGCCGACAACGGCCATGGTTCGCGGTTGGTTCGGGCTGCGGTATATTCCCGAGGGCTTTCGGCGTTTGCCCAGTGTGGCACACGATGTGGCTGCTCATGTCGCGGATGAAACTCCGCCGCCAAAGGGCAACAGCAGGACGCGTCCAAGCATCATCAGCCGTCTCGCACAGCTTTGGCTAGTGGACGCCACTCGGCACCCGGCATCACAATCTCCTTGCGGATAGGTGGTGCGTGATGACGAGTTCGGACATGATCTGCTCGTTTTGCGGAAAGGAGCGGCAGGATGCTTTAGCCATGGTCAACGGGGTCTCAGTGAATCGAAGGGGCCAGCAAACGGCAGGCGTCATTTGTGACGAATGCGTTCAATCGTGCGTGCGGGTTACCGCACTCCAACATCCAGAGTGGCTCGAACAGCACCGTCAATTCGTCATGACCCTTGGTTCGTCATGACCCTTGGGGAGTGAAGCCTGATCTACCGGGGCAGAAGGTCCGCTTGGCACATCGCGTCATTTTGCTGCGCGGCCGAATTCCGTCGCGACCGGTGCATCGCGGATATTGGTCAAGAGCAATAGGGCTCGATTTATGAGTACGCCGTCTGCATCTTACGCCGCCAGCACGGCTCGTCTGACCGCCTGCGGCAGCGCAATCGTGCGGAAGAAGGACTTCGGATAGAGATAATCCTCGCCGGATTCGTCGATGATCCGAAGCAGGCCGTGTTTCTCGGCGGCGGCATCGCGAAGGGCAACGTAGATCTTGCGTTTCTCCAGCGAAGCCGGATAGCCCTCGTTGTCCACGCAAACGACCAGTTGTTTTGCTTGTGACTTTGTCATGGGTTCAAAGCAGATGCTTGATCTTGAATTCCTTGCGCCCGATACCGGCCGCTTCATACCAATGTAACTCAGCCATATGAATAGAGCCATCGGATAATCGTACGCGCGCTAGGCGCTTGCGCCAGCGCCCGTAGATTCGTCGCAGCCGCGCAACCTCGCGAATGCCGGATCCGGTGGCGAAAGTTTCGATGTCGGAAATGTCCCCAAGAATCTCGAAACGCATGATCTCGATCGTGGTGGGGTCATCCAGTCAGGTCAAGGTCGTTCAGCCTAACTAAGGAGGTCTTGTTGGGGGCCCGAAGCCCGTCCGGTCCCGCGCAACTGCGCGGCCCAATGGGTGTTATCCGCCGCAGACAAACCTCATTGTCCGAGATGTTTTCGACGCGGATTGCGCGAGTTGATATTTGTCAAAGTCTTTCGGACAATTGTCCGCCGCGGCCTGCAGCGTCGGCTGCGCGGCCGTCCGGGCGAGATCGGCGCGGCGGCACACAAACGTGCGTCCGGATTTGATAGGCCATCCAGGCTCGCCAGTCAGGCATGCCGCGTCATGGTCTTGACCATCCCTCTTGCAGATGCTCCGAAGAAGCAAGAACGCGATCCGAAAAACAGGCAGCCTGGCGACGACCCGACCGTTCGGCACGGTCTTGCAAATCGAGCGCGCAAACAACATCAAGGAGAGAGACGACTGATGCGCCGGCTGCCCTTCTTCTACGGCTGGGTCGTGGTCGCCGTGACCTTCGTCACCATGGCGATCGGCGTCAACGCGCGGACCGCGTTCTCGCTGTTCTTCCCGCCGATCCTGTCGGAATTCGGCTGGGAGCGCGGCGTCACCGCCGGTGCGTTCTCGTTCGGCTTCGTGGTCTCGGCCATCGTCAGCCCGTTGATCGGCCGCCTGATGGATCGCGCCGGACCGCGTGCCGTGATGGAGCTTGGCGTCGCCCTGATGGCGGGAGGATTGCTGCTGGCACCTTTGACCAGCCAGCCCTGGCATCTCTACGTCACCATCGGCGTGATGGTCGGGGCGGGCAGCATCTGTCTCGGCTATTCCGGGCAATCGCTGTTTTTGCCGAACTGGTTCATCCGCCGCCGCGGGCTGGCGATGGGCATTGCGTTTGCCGGCGTCGGCATCGGCTCGGTGACGCTGTTGCCCTGGGTGCAGCGGATGATCGAGGCGACCGGCTGGCGCACCGCCTGTACGGCGATGGGGCTGATGGTTTTGATCGTGTTGGCGCCGATCAATCTCTTGCTGCGCAAGCGGCCCGAGGACATCGGGCTGCGGCCCGACGGCGAGGCCGCGCCGCATCCGACAGCCAAGAAGCCGCTCTCGAACATCATCGATCCCGCCTGGGCGGCGATCGACTGGACGCTGCCGCGCGCACTTCGCACCGCGCGATTCTGGTGGATCGCGCTCGGCTATTTCTGCGGCCTGTACATCTGGTACGCCGTGCAGGTGCACCAGACCAAATTCCTGCTCGACATCGGCTTCAGCCCGAACCTCGCGGTGTGGGCGCTAGGCTTCGTCAGCCTGCTCGGGATTCCCGGCCAGATCGTGCTCGGGCACTTATCCGACCGCATCGGACGGGAAGCGATCTGGGCGATCGCCTGCGCAGGCTTTGCGATCTGCTTCGGCGCGCTGATCGCGCTGAAATATCAACCCAGCTTCGTCCTGATCTACCTCATGGTGTTCGCGCAGGGCGCGCTCGGCTACGGGCTGACCTCGATCATGGGCGCCGTGGTGCTGGAAATCTTTCTCGGGCCGCATTACGGCAGCATTTTCGGCTGCATCATGCTGGCATCGTTGGCCGGCGGCGCCGCCGGCCCCTGGATTACCGGGCTGCTGCACGATCTGACTGGCGACTACACCATTGCATTTGCGATCGGGATCGCGGTCAGCGCCTTGTCCGCGATCGCGATCTGGCAGGCCTCGCCGGGGAAGGTCCGCGCGGTGGCGGGCCGCTTGCACCATGCCAAAGCCGGAGCGGGAAGCTGAAGTCGTCATGTCAGGCGGACGAAATTCCGATGGCGCCGTGCAGGTCGCCGATCGCCCGCAGGAAGCTGTCGGCGGGCGTCGTCTCCGGATCGATCAGGCGGTGCAGGCGGAAGCCATCTTCCAGCGCCAGCACGATCGCGGCGATCCATGCCGGGTTTCGCGCTCTTTTGCGGCCGTCGTTCCTCAATGTGGTCTCGACGATATCGGCGACCAGCTTGCGCCTGGCGCGTAGACGCTTGGCGAGGTCCGGCCTGCGCTGTTCGGCGCGCGCCACGAACAGGATCATCTCCATGTGCAACAGCGGAGACCGGCCGAGCGGGTCCTGGCGGCTGCGATCCATCGTCTTCAGCGCGTCGAGAAAATCCGCAAGCGTCCTGTGCCGGGCGAGCAGATCGAGATTGCGTCGAATGGACTGGGCGACGTGATCCTCCAGCATGGCGATGATCAATTCATCCTTGCTCTTGAAGTTCGAGTAGAACGCGCCACGCGTGAAGCCGGCTTCGGCCGCGATGGCCTCGATGCTGGCGCCGCCGATCCCCTGCTCTTCGAAGACGCGCGCCGCCGCCTCGAACAGCTTCTCGCAGGTATCATCCCGCGTCGGTCTGGTGCGAAGTCTTGACATCGGCGCAGTTTACGTCAGAATGCAACTCGATACAATAGTGTATCGAGTTTCGTGTACCGGATTTGGGCGGGGCATCTTATCTCGGCAACGCATGAGGTCTCCCATGAACGAGCATGTCCAGACTGCGAGCAGCGAGCCGTTGTTCAATCCGCTGTCGCCGGAGTTCATTCGCGATCCCTATCCGTCCTATGCGCGGCTGCGCACCTCCGATCCGATGCACCTCACGCAGCATGGCGCGTTCGTCGCCAGCCGCTACGCCGAGGCCAGTCTCGTGCTGCGCGACAAACGCTTCGGCAAGGATTTCGTCGCGCGCAGCATTCGCCGCTACGGCCCCGAGATCATGGAGGAGCCGGTGTTCCGCAGCATGAGCCACTGGATGCTGCAGCAGGATCCGCCCGATCACACAAGGCTGCGCGGCCTGGTGGTGAAAGCCTTCACCGCGCGCCGGGTCGAGGACATGCGGCTGCGCATCCAGGAGATCGTCGACCGGACGCTCGATGGCGTGATCGAGCGCGGCCACATGGACCTGATCGAGGATTTCGCGTTTCGCCTGCCGGTCACGATCATCTGCGACATGCTCGGCATTCCCGAAGAGCATCGCGAGGTGTTCTACAAGAGCTCGCGCGACGGCGGCCGGCTGCTCGATCCGGTGCCGCTGACGCCGGCCGAGATCGCGCAGGCCAATGCCGGCAACGCCATGGCGCGGATGTATTTCCAGCAATTGTTCGAACTGCGCCGCCGCAATCCCGGCAACGATCTGACGACGCAATTGGTGCAGGCCGAGGAAGACGGCAGCAAGCTCTCCAACGAGGAGCTGACCGCCAACATCATCCTGTTGTTCGGTGCGGGCCACGAGACCACCGTCAATCTGATCGGCAACGGCCTGTTGGCGCTGTTCCGCAATCCCGACCAGCTTGCGCTGTTGCAGGCCGATCCCTCGCTCATCACCAACGCCGTCGAGGAGTTCCTGCGCTATGACTCCTCGGTACAACTGACCGGCCGGGTGGCGCTCGAGGACATCGACGACCTGGGCGGCAAGAAAATCCCGAAGGGCGAGAGCGTGCTCTGCCTGCTGGGGTCGGCCAATCGCGACCCCGCGGTCTATCCGGACCGGCCCGACCGGCTCGACATTACCCGTCCCAATGTGCGCCCATTGTCGTTCGGCGGCGGCATCCATCATTGCCTCGGCGCTCAGCTGGCACGAATCGAGGCTGAAATCGCCATCTCGACCCTGCTGCGGCGCCTGCCCGCCCTGCGGCTTGACGACGCGGACAATCCGGCGTGGCGGCCGACCTTCGTGCTGCGGGGCTTGAAGCGGCTTCCCGCCAGCTGGTGAGGCGCTCGGTCCGACGTCAGAGGCGACGTCAAACTTACTGCCAGGCTTGATCGCCAGAGTTGGGGCCCTCACGCGGCATTGCTGTGACTTCGCCACACTTGTCACTATATAGATACGCTGACGCGGCTTGCTGCGGCGGATGGGCCGCCTCGAAGTTTGCCCAAGGGGAGAACCCGTGCAGACGACCCTGCTCGGATTGGCCATTGCGTTCATCCTTGCCCTGATCGCGGCGCTGATCGGGCCGTATTTGATCGACTGGAACCAGTTCCGGCCACAGTTCGAGGCCGAGGCCACCAAGGTGATCGGCGCCCCCGTGCGGGTGGCCGGTGCATTGGACGCGCGGCTATTGCCGACGCCGACGCTCAGGTTGCGGTCGCTGACGGTCGGCGGCGCCAACGACCTCGGCAAGGTGCGCGCCGACAAGCTCGATATCGAGTTCAGCCTGGGCGATTTGATGCGTGGCGAGTGGCGCGCCAACCAACTCACCATCAGCGGCCTGGCGCTCGATGTCGGCCTCGACCGGCAAGGCAAGCTCGATCTGCCGGCCTCCAACGGAACGTTCAATTTTGCATCGCTGTCGATCGACCGCCTCAATCTCACCGGCCGTGCCGCGCTGCACGACGCCGCCAGCCACACCACCATCGAGCTGAACGACATCGCGTTCTCGGGCGATGTGCGCTCGCTGGCCGGATCGGTGCGCGGCGACGGCAGTTTCGTGCTGGCCGGAACGCGCTATCCGTTTCGCATCTCGTCGGGCCAGAATGCCGACAACGCCGGCACAAGGGTTCATCTCAGTATCGATCCCGGCGCGCGTCCGCTGGCGGCCGACCTCGACGGCGTGCTCAATTTCGCGGCGCGCGTGCCGCGGTTCGAGGGCCTCATGACGCTGGCCGCTCCGCCGCAGCCCAAGCCGAAGACCGGTGAGACTGCGTCAACGCCCTGGAAGATCTCGGCCCGGGTCAAGGTCGATCATGCAGCGGCTCTGCTCGATCAGATCGAGGCGAGCTATGGCGTCGAGGAGCGCGCGTTGAAATTCGCGGGCTCCGGCGACGTCAGATTTGGCGCCTCGCCGCTGCTGCACGTTGCGCTGGCCGCCCGCCAGCTCGATGCCGACAGGTTCTTCGCCAAGGATGATGTCAAGGATGATGCCAAGAACGATCATGACAACGGCAAAGACAACGGCAACCCCGACACTTCCGCCAATCCGGCACGGCTGTTGTCGGGGATGCGCACGCTGATGGCGAAGTTGCCGCAGCCGCCGCTGCCGGCAAAGATCGAGGTCAATGCCGAGCAGATCATGCTGGGCGGCCGTCCGCTGCAGACCCTGTCCGCCGAACTGCACAGTAACGCGCTCTCGTGGTCGATCGACCGGCTGGATGTTCGCGCGCCTGGCGCGACCGAGGTCAGCTTTCAAGCGGCCTTCTACGGTCTTCCTGCCGACGCCAACGCCGCCCCGGCCGGCTCATCAGGCGATTTTTCGGGCGCCTTCGACATCGCATCCTCGGATCCCGATGTGCTGATGGCGTGGCTGCAGGGTCGCGCCGATGTCGCGCTTCGCAGCCAGAAGCCGCTGCGCGTCGGCGGCGCGATGATCGCGAGCGCCGATCACTTCGCGATCGATGGTCTGAAGGCCGAGATCGACGGTGGCGCCGTCGAGGGACATGTCGCACTGACAACACCGCCCGCGGGCGGCATCTCCCGCCTCGAAGCCGCATTGACGTCGAATCATCTCGATCTCGATGAGGCGTCCGCCCTGGTGCGTTCGCTTGCCGGCCCGGATCCGCATTGGCCGGAACAGGCGACGGTTTCTCTCGATGCCGGCAGCGCTGTATCGTCGGGGCAGGAATGGCGTCCGTTCAAGGCAAAATTCGCCTACAGTCCCAACGCGGTTTCGCTCGAGCAGTTGAAGATCGGCCGGCCAAACGGTGTTATGCTCGAAGGCGCTGGGAATTTTGACCGCGTGGCAGCGACCGGCAGACTGGATTTGACCGCGAGCGCGGGCTCGCTTGGCGGGATCGGTACACTGGTCGCCCCGTTCGCGCCTCGGGTCGCCGCGCGTTTCGATGCGATGGCGAGCCCACCGGG
Organism: Bradyrhizobium sp.; assembly: GCF_049581145.1. Taxonomy (GTDB): domain Bacteria; phylum Pseudomonadota; class Alphaproteobacteria; order Rhizobiales; family Xanthobacteraceae; genus Bradyrhizobium. The sequence continues at coordinate 1,569 of NZ_JBAURI010000830.1, read as the reverse complement.
GCCGACGCGACTCAAGCTGGCGCTCGATCTCGGCAAGATAACCGACAAGACCTCCGAACAGGCTGATCACGGCAATGCGCGCGCGGTTCTCGATCTCGATGCGCCGCAGCTCAAGGGCACGGTGACGATCACGGCCAAGCCTGAACTCGGCAGTCTCCGTGCCGCCGATGTCGATCGGCTGCGTCACAGCGAGATCAATGTCGAATCGAAGTTGCTCGCAACGCGCGGCGATTCCCTCATCGCGCTGCTGGGGCTCGATCACGCGGTCGCAGCCGGCGACGGCGCTGCGCAATTTCAGGGAACGGCGAGTTTCGTGTGGGGCACGCCACTGCGCCTGGACGCCAGGCTGTGGGGGGCCGGACTCGACGGCGAAGCGGAGGGCACCGCCGAGCCCTGGGCGGACGTCCCCACGGCCAGCGTCAATCTGAAAGTCCGCAGCGTCAATCTGGCCCCGTTGTTTGGCTTCAAGCCCTCGGACCGCGCGGCGCAGAACATCAGGCTGTTCGCGCATGCCGCGCTCGCCGGCAACCGTCTGACGCTCGACGATCTCGATAGCGTGGCGACGGGCTCGCGGCTGCGCGGGCATCTGGCGGTGACGCTGGATCAGGGCAGGGAGGTCGAGGGCGAAATCGGGCTCGACACGCTTGATCTGCCGGCCGCCTTTGCGTTTGCGATCGGCGCCGCCGGTCACGCTGCGGCGGAGCCGCTCGGCGAGGGGCTGGTGCAGGGTTGGCGCGGCCGCGTCGCGTTCCAGGCTCTCAGCGGCGTGCTTCCCGGCGGCAGCGAACTGCGTCCGCTGAGCGGGGTGGTGAAGAGCGACGGACAATCGCTGACACTCGATGCGCTGAAGGGGCGCATCGGCGACGGCGAGGTGAGCGCCACCATCGACGCCCGGCCGGGCGTGAACGGCATGACGCTGAATGCACATGTCGAGCTCGCCGGTGTCGACGGCGGCGCGTTGCATTATCGCGGCCTGAAGATGCCGGCCGGCCGCACCTCGCTCGAGATGACGCTGATGAGCCAGGGCCGCAGCGTTCAGGCCTTGCTCGGTGCGCTGTCGGGCAGCGGCACCGCGACGCTGGAAAAAGCATCGATCGCGGGCCTTGATCCGCGCGCCTTCGATGTCGCGCTGCATGCCAGCGATTTGGGCCAGGCGACCGGCGATACAAGGCTGCGGCAGATCGTCGAGCCGGTGCTGTCTGCTGGCGTTTTGCCGGTCGACACCGCGCAGATTCCGTTCACGATCAGGGACGGACGGCTTCGCATCGACGCGACCACGCTGGACTCGCAAGGCGCGCGCGCCATTATCTCGGGCGGCTACGACATTCCCGCCGACCAGGCGGATATTCGCGCCAGCCTGAGCTCGACGTCGATCGGCTCCCAGAACAGCCGCCCGGAGATCCAGCTGTTCGCCGCGGGTTCGCCCGACGCGCTCAACCGCACGGTCGATGTGACCGGGCTGTCGTCATGGCTGGCGGTGCGAGCGATCGATCGCGAAACCCGACGGCTCGATTCGATCGAGCGTGGCGAACCGCCGCCGACGGAGCCGCCTTTTGCACCGCCTTCGAC